>DVEE01000560.1 GCA_015295885.1 Leptolyngbyaceae cyanobacterium M65_K2018_010 | reverse complement strand
GGGCCACTTGCCCTGAATGTAGTACAGGTTGTCGGCCAGGGCCCGCCGTAGGGTTTCGATACTCAGGCCAGTGCGATCATCCTCGATTTGAGGGCTGGGTCGGTCGATAAAAGCGGTCATGGGAGTCTCCTCGCTGCTGGGTCAACGTTCGCTAGTGTCCTAATCTGCGGTTCTGCTCATTCGACACTGTAGAGGGGAAAGGTTATGAAAGGGTTTAAACCAGCCAAGGTTTTAGCGTCTGGGCTAGGCAGGGTGAGCCTGGGGTTGCCCCTCTGGGAAGGCCCCCATAAAGAAGCGCTCCCCGGCCCTGGCTGCGGGGGCGCAATCACGAGTCCACCCAGGCCTGGGGGGCGTGACAGATACCATGCCAGTGGCCTCCTGGGGAGTTGGGCCATGGAGGAGAGGCAGAACCCAGGGGTCTGGGCAGGGTGGTTAGGTAATCACCGTGGGCCGATCGCGTCCGGTGAGGGTCTTAATTTGGGCGATGTCGTCCGCCAGTTGAATTAAATCCGCCAGGGCGGCCTGGGTATCCTGGTCCTGCTTGGCCCCATCGGGTTCAAATCGCTCCACGTAGAGGCGCAGGGTAGCGCCAGAGGTGCCCGTGCCCGAGAGGCGGTAGACGATGCGAGAGCCATCCCTAAACCCAATGCGAATCCCTTGCTGCTCAGCCACGCTGCCATCCACCGGGTCGGTGTAGGCAAAGTCATCGGCGTAGGCCACGGTGTAGGGGCCAAAGGCTTTACCTGGCATACTGCCCAAACTCTGGCGCAGGTTGGTAATCAGGGTGTTGGCGCGATCGCTCTCTACCCCCTCGTAATCATGGCGAGAGTAGTAGTTGCGGCCATAGGTGCGCCAGTGGTCGCGGACGATGGCTTCCACGGACTGCTGCTTCACCGCCAGAATATTCAGCCAGAACAGCACCGCCCAGAGGCCATCCTTTTCCCGGATGTGGTTAGAGCCCGTGCCAAAGCTCTCTTCCCCGCAGAGGGTAGCCTTGCCCGCATCCAGCAGGTTGCCGAAAAACTTCCAACCGGTGGGAGTTTCGTAGCAGTCGATGCCGAGCTTTTCCGCCACTCGGTCGGCGGCCTGACTGGTGGGCATCGAGCGGGCAATGCCGGCCAGCCCCTGGCGGTAGCCGGGTACCAGGGTGGCGTTGGCGGCCAGAATCGCCAGGCTGTCGCTGGGGGTAACGAAGAAATTTTTGCCCAGTACCATGTTGCGATCGCCATCCCCATCGGAGGCGGCGCCAAAGTCCGGGGCATTATCCCCAAACATCACCTCCACCAGGTCGTGGGCATAGACCAGGTTCGGGTCGGGGTGGCCGCCGCCAAAGTCTTCCAGGGGCACCCCATTCACCACCGTGCCCGCGGGCGCATTCAGCCGCCGCTCAAACAGCGCCTTGGCGTAGGGGCCCGTCACCGCATGGAGGGCATCCATACAGAACCGGAATTGGCCGCCGGAGAGGAGTTGCTTAATCTGGCCAAAGTCGAACAGGGTCTCCATCAGGGCGCCGTAGTCGATGACCGAATCAATCACCTCCACGGTCATAGCGCCCAGGCTGTGGCTGGCCACCCGGCTGAGGTCAATATCCGAGGCCTCTAGAATTTTGTATTCCGTGATCACCTGGCTGCACTCGTAGATAGCGTCGGTAATATTCGCTGGAGCCGGGCCCCCATTGGCGATGTTGTACTTGACGCCAAAGTCTTCGGTGGGGCCCCCGGGGTTGTGGCTGGCGGAGAGGATAATGCCGCCAAAGGCTTTATTTTTGCGAATGATGCAGGAGGCCGCCGGGGTAGAGAGAATGCCCTCTAGGCCCACCATCACCCGGCCAAACCCGTTGGCCGCCGCCATCTTCAGAATGATTTGAATGGCCTCACGGTTGTAGTAACGGCCATCGCCACCCACCACCAGGGTCTGATTTTGGTAGCCCTCCAGACTATTGAAAATCGACTGGATAAAGTTTTCCAGGTAGTGAGGCTGTTGAAATACCTTCACCTTTTTCCGCAACCCAGAGGTGCCAGGCTTTTGGTCGGTAAAGGGCTGAGTAGGAATGGTTTGAATTCTCATAGGGTTAACGTTTGCGCAGAGGTGAACTAGGTGCAACCCCAGGATAAGCTTCTACTCAACCTAGGGGACAAACCGTAAGCTCAGGTTAAGAGGTGCCGTCGTTTCTGTTTCCTGACAGTTCTTACAAGACCCGGAAAAATTCGCCGAGGGTTGGGGGATGTTGGTAAGCTGGTATTCCGTATTAATTGCAGAAGCAAAGTGGGTAGCCAGCTATGGATAACAAATTAATGCTAATGATTCCGGGGCCAACGCCGGTGCCAGAGCAGGTGCTCTTGGCTATGGCTAAGCACCCCATGGGTCACCGTAGCGGCGAGTTTAGTGCCCTCATGGCCGAGGTGACGGAGAACCTCAAGTGGCTACATCAGACCCAAAATGATGTGCTGATCTTGGCGGCCAGCGGTACCGGTGCCATGGAAGCCGGGATCATTAACTTCCTCAGCCAGGGCGATCGGGTGTTGGTGGGCAACAACGGCAAGTTTGGCGAGCGCTGGGGCAAGGTAGCCCGTGCCTACGGCCTGGAAACCCAGGAAATTACCGCCGAGTGGGGTAAGCCTCTGAACCCCGATGACTTTAAGGCGGCCCTGGAGGCCGATACCGATAAGTCCATTAAGGCGGTCATCCTCACCCACAGCGAAACCTCCACCGGCGTCCTCAACGACCTGGAAACCATCAATGCCCACGTCAAGGCCCACGGTCAGGCGCTGATCATGGTGGATGCGGTGACCAGCATGGGGGCCTGTCCGGTGCCCGTGGATGCCTGGGGGCTGGATGTGGTGGCCTCTGGTTCCCAAAAGGGCTACATGATTCCGCCGGGGCTGGCCTTTGTCAGCGTTGGGCCCAGAGCCTGGGCGGCCTACGAAACCGCTAACCTACCCAAGTTCTACCTAGACCTGGGGCCCTACCGTAAGGACGGGGCCAAAAATACCACTCCCTTCACGCCCCCGGTGAACCTCTTTTTCGCCCTCCAGGCAGCCCTGCAGATGATGAAAAAGGAAGGGCTGGAGGCCATCTTTGCCCGCCACGATCGCCAGCGGCGCGCCACCCGGGCCGCCATGGCCGCCCTCAACCTGCCCCTGTTTGGGGCCGATGACTCTGCCAGCCCCGCCATTACCGCCGTCATGCCCCAACAGGTGGATGCGGAGCAGGTGCGATCGGTGATGAAAAAGCGGTTTGACATTGCCCTCGCCGGCGGTCAGGACCACCTGAAGGGCAAAATCTTTCGGATTGGTCACCTGGGCTTTGTCTGCGATCGCGACATTTTAAGTGCTGTAGCGGCCCTCGAAGCCACCCTCACCCACCTGGGCTACGACCAGTTCACCCCTGGGGCCGGGGTCAACGCCGCCGGGCAGATTTTGCTGGCCTAGCCTCTCACCCCTGACCACCTCCGCCGAATTAGGCCAGGGAATGGGATGGTGAGCAACCTGGGTCTGGGATAGGAAAATTCCCGGCAACCCTAGGCTCGCTGTCCGACCTCTCCTGGGAGAGGTCGGGGTGGGTCCATCACCATAAATGTGAGGCTCTCGCCCTGTCTAGCGGATTACAGTCTGCAGCCGTTTTGACTCAACCGCCCGCCGGGCAGCTCTCTCCGGGCACTTCTCTCACGGAGGGGATGGCTGGATCTCCAACTGGGGTTAACCGCAGGTCACGACTCGGTTTAGGTGGCCCAAAGGTTACTATTCTCCAGTTCACAACAGGCCTAAGAAAACCCCAAGGTTCTACCAGAACCTTGGGGTTTAGCAATCTATGCAGGTAGTGACCTAGGCAATCGAAGCCATGCGCACATCGCTGCTGGCCAGGAGTTGCTGTAACTCGTCGGCATCTACGGTTTCCTTATCCACCAGCATACGAGCCAGTTGATCGAGGATGTGGCGATTGCCAGTGAGTACATCCTTGGCACGCCGGTAGGCTTCATCCACCAGCGATCGTACTTCCTCATCGATGGTAGCGGCGGTTTCCTCAGAGAAATCACGCTCAGCGGCGATGTCGCGGCCCAGGAACATGTTGCCCTGCTGGCGACCTAGGGCTACCGGCCCCAGCTTATCGCTCATGCCAAAGCGGGTGACCATCTGACGGGCGACACGGGCCACCTGTTGCAGGTCGTTAGAGGCGCCGGTGGTGACTTCCTCTTCGCCAAAGACGATTTCTTCGGCAATGCGCCCGCCCAGGGCCACGGCCATCTGATTTTGCAGATAGGAGCGGGAGTAAAGGCCCGACTCCAGGCGATCTTCGCTGGGAGTAAACCAGGTCAGCCCGCCGGCCCGACCGCGGGGGATGATGCTGATTTTCTGCACCGGGTCGTAGTCGGGCATCAGCGCCCCCACCAGGGCATGGCCGGCTTCGTGGTAGGCCACCAATTCCTTGCGCTTTTCGCTCATCACCCGATCTTTTTTCTCCGGACCGGCCAGCACCCGATCGATGGCATCGTTGACCTCATCCATGGAGATTTCAGTCAGGTTGCGCCGGGCCGCCAGAATGGCCGCCTCATTCAGTAGGTTAGACAGGTCTGCGCCAGTAAAGCCAGGGGTACGACGGGCAATCTTCTGCAAATCCACATCCTTGGCAAAGGTCTTGCCGCGGGCGTGGACGTTGAGAATTTCCAGACGACCGGCATAGTCGGGGCGATCGACCACCACCTGACGGTCAAAACGACCGGGCCGCAGCAGCGCCGCATCCAGCACGTCGGGCCGGTTGGTGGCGGCGATAATGATGATGCCAGTGTTGCCCTCAAAACCATCCATCTCGGTGAGCAGTTGGTTTAGGGTTTGTTCCCGCTCATCGTTGCCGCCGCCCAGGCCCGCCCCGCGCTGACGACCGACAGCGTCAATTTCATCAATGAAGACGATACAGGGGGCATTGGCCTTGGCCTGCTCAAACAGGTCGCGCACGCGGGAGGCGCCCACCCCCACGAACATTTCCACGAACTCAGAACCGGAGATGGAAAAGAAGGGCACACCGGCTTCCCCGGCCACTGCCTTAGCCAGCAGGGTCTTGCCGGTCCCCGGTGGCCCCACCAGCAGCACCCCCTTGGGAATCTTGGCACCCACGGCGGTGAAGCGATCCGCGTTCTTCAGAAAGTCCACCACCTCAGTCAACTCGAGCTTGGCCTGTTCAATCCCGGCCACATCGCCAAAGGTGACCTGGGTTTGGGGCTCCATCTGGACCCGCGCCTTCGACTTGCCAAAGTTCATGGCCTGACTTCCGGGGCCATTCTGGGCCCGGCGCAGAACAAAGAACAACACTACCAGCAACAGGACGGGAATCAACAACGTACTGAAGGCCCGTACCCAGACACTATCATCGCTCTGGGGTACGACCACGATGTCGACATTGTTGTTTTCCAGGGTGCTGATCAGTTCTGGGTCGTTGGGCAGATTGACGACGATTTGCCCATTACCAGCCGGGTCAGTAAACCGAGCCCGGGTACGATCGGCGCTAATGCTGACCCGCTCAATTTGACTGGTCTGCACCGCATCTAAAAACTTGCTATAGGGCCAGGTCTGGGTCTCTTGACCGGAGCCATCAAAGATTGCCGTAGCTAGAGCGATGACTACGACAACCAACAGAGCGTACAGACCTGCATTTCTCCACCGTTTATTCACCGGGGTAATGCCTCCACTAACTTCGTGAACCGAAACTGAAATCTAAAGACGGATTTGGGTGAACCGCTTAATTAGAAAGACTATTAACTTATGTTAACGCTATCTGCTGGAATGGGCGAAGCCCTTCACAACTTCTCAGACTAACCCCCTTGAAACGCCCAGCATAGGGCCTGCAACTCCCTGTGGTAAGGGTTAAATTCCAGTCTACTGCGATCGCCCAGCACTGTGTGAATCGGCACCACCTGCAGGCCTGAGTTGGCATAGGCCAGGGCTTCAAAGCCCGCGACCACAGCTTTCGTCCAGGGGGCTTGACAAACCGCCAGACCCTGCCGCTGCAAGTAATCCAACAGGTACTGACGCGTTACCCCGGGCAGCAGCCCTGCCTGGCCCGGGGGGGTCCACCACTGCCCCTGGGCCCAACCCCAGAGATTGCCGGTGCTGGTTTCTAGCCAATCGCCAGCTCCGTTGGTGAGAATGGCTTCCCGGGCCCCCTGGCGCTGAGCCGCCCGCAGGGCCAGCCAACTGCCCAGGTAGTTACCGGTTTTATAGGAGGGGAGCGAGCGCCGATAGACCTCTCCCTGGGCCACCCAGGCCATAATTCCCTCTCTCTGGAGGCGATCTAGGTCTGCGGGCAGTGGTCGCCCAGTGATCAGCTCCTGCCCATCGGGAAAACAGGTTATCCGTAGAATCGGAAACTCTGCTTTGAGCCATTCGGCTCCCTGGCGAACGACCGGCCAATCCGGGTCAGACCACTGGCAGGCGGCCAGGGCCTGACCCAGGCGCTGGCAGTGGTCTGACCAGTGGGTGAGGGGATGGTCTAGATCGTGGTGGTAAACCCTGAGGGTTGTAAAAGTTGTGGCCCCGTAAATGAAAGCGGGATCGTCAACGGCGATTTCTAGGTGGTTGCCCTGGTGGGGTTGTCCGTTAAACCAGTAGGGCATAGATCGAGAATATCTGACTTCCAGCCGGTGAAAGAAAGCGCCGCAGCCTTGAAACCCATCGATTTTAGCTTTCGTGGCCTGGCTGATCGACCACTGGCTGAGCGACCCCTTTCACAGCCTAGGGTAGTCGACGTTGCAGCTCGATGGACAGGTGCGTTCTGCTCTGGCCACTTCCCCACGCTAACTCAGTTTGACCACGGCTTGGTTATTGAGTAGGGTATCGCCGGTGAGGATGTCTTCCACGGTAATCCGCAGAAGCCGATCGCGATCTACCCGAAACAGCACCCGCACGCGATCGCTACCGGGAAAGCCCGGTGGATTGAGTTGGGCAATGGTGCGGGCGCCCTCCCTGTCGTTGAGGGGCTGCACGGTCTGGTGGTCTGCGGTCAGTTGGCGGGTGACCAATCGACCATTTTCAAAGTACACCTCCGTTTGGGTCGAGGCTTCAGCCAGTTCCCCAATAATTAGTTCAAGGCTGGGCTGTTTGTCCACGGACGCCCCCAGGGTTAGTTCTACCGGCTGGGTCATGGGATAGGGTTGGCCCTGGTTAATAATCGGGTGCCAGCCGTGGCAATTATTGCGCCGGTCCCAGTAGCGAATGCCGTAGCTGTGGTACAGAAAGTCCTCTACCTGCAGCCCCAAATCTAGCTGGAGTGCTCCCTGAACCACCGCTTCAAAGGGCCGATCGGCCCTAATTTTCTCGGCGGGGAACCGCTGCTTCACCCAGGTTTGCACCGCTGGAATTTGGGCGGTTCCCCCCACCAAAAGCACCGCTTCGATATCCTCCGGCCCCACCCCCTGCCGCCGGGCTTGCTGGAGAATTTGGGTCAGACCATTTTCTAACCGTTCAAAGAACTGATTTTGCTGCAAAATTTGCTCAAACTCATGGCGGCTCAGGGCTAGGTCGTAGGTGTCTAGGGTTTCATCGTTAAAGTAAGCTTCTTGGGCCTCCTGCACTTCAGACAGGCGAATCTTAAGACGCTCTGCCAGCCGTTGCACCAGCGGAGAAATCGGCACCCCTTGCTGGTGGTGGAAATAATCCATCAACCAATGGTCGAGGTCGGTCCCGCCCAGGTTTTCCCCGGCCTTGGCCAGGACCCGAGCTGTCTGGGGTTTTTGGGCGGTCTCCTGGGCCATGCTCCTACGGCCCCACTTGAGCATAAATCCCAACGGCGGACGTTCTACCGACGCGGCCAACTGCACCAGTGACCAATCCAGGGTGCCACCGCCAAAATCCAGTACCAGTAAGGTCCGCTCCTGGGTAAGGCCGTAACCCAGGGCGGCGGCGGTGGGTTCATCAATCATCCTGACCTGGCTAAAGTTCAGGGTTTCAGCTAATTCTCCTAACCACAGCCGGTAGGCTTCAAAGCTATCCACCGGCACGGTAAAGATCAAACTGTCATCCTCACCGGCGATCCCAGCGGCCTGGGTCAACACCGCCTGCAAAAACCACTGCCCAACTTGGGCAAAGGACAGGGGTTGACCATCAATTTCCGGCAAAAAGCCCCGTAGGGGTGCCCCAATACCGCGTTTAAAGTTACGGAAAAAGCGGGGATCGGTGGCTATGTCCAGCCCCTGATCTCGTACCGCTTGGCCGGCAATGATACCTTCTAGACGGGGTTGTTTGACGTAGGCCAGGCTGGGCACCAGCGGTGGATCATTCCCCAGGACCAGGCTAAGCCCCGGCAAAGAGAGGGTTTCTGGGGTTTGGGAAACCGGGTTCCAGCGGGCAATGACAGTATTGCTGGTACCAAAATCGATCGCAAGGGCCATGGGCTCAGGACAGCAAAACGTTCTCATCAAATCTGCGAGACAGGAGAGCCGGAATACCGGTTTGCCAAGGAAGTAGTAGGGGCAACCAAAGGCGCTGAGGTCATTCCTATCTCCCCTCCGTTCGGCTGGCTAGGTTTGATCCAAACGGCGCTTTTTACTCCAGGCCCGTAGGATCACCGTGGCAATGGTAATCACCGTGATAGGAATCACAAACAGCATCATAATCTGGCTAAAAATGCCCAAACTGGCATGGTCAGAGGCCCTGAGAATGAGATAGGTGGCGTAGGCAATGTAGTACCCGCTAAACAGGACCCCTTCCCAGCGGGAAATGACATTGCCCGTGGCAAAAATAGGAATACAGGCCACGGCCACCGCTACCATGACCGGCAGGTCAAAATTTAAGACCGCTGAAGGGATCATGACTCCCTTGCCAGAAACCAGGGCCGTAACCCCCAAAACGGTCAGAATATTGAAGATATTGCTACCGACTACATTGCCCACGGCAATATCCCGCTCACCCCGCATCGTAGCCACCACGGAAGTCGCTAACTCTGGCAGCGATGTACCGGCCGCCACAATGGTTAAGCCAATCACCAGTTGGCTCACTCCAATGGCCGTGGCAATCTGCACGGCCCCCGTTATAAACAACCGTGACCCTAATACTAGGGCCACTAAACCCATCGCCATGAAACCTAAGTTCATCAGCCAAGCCCAACGAGAGGTAGCCTTAGCCCCGTATTCCTGGTCGTACTCCGCTTGTACGTCCACATTGGTTTCTTTGCGGCTTAAATAAACTAGAAATAAGGTGTAAATCACCCCTCCCACCAACAAAATGACCCCATCGGAAGGTTGCAAGCGCCCATCTCCAGCGAAAAGGAACAATAGCGCCGAAACCCCGATCATGATCGGCACATCCAGGCGAATTAACTGCTGGGCAACGACTAAGGGGGCCACTAGCGCCGACAGACCCAAAATCACCAAAACGTTAAAGATATTGCTGCCAATCACGTTACCCAGAGCAATATCCCCCTGGCCAGCCAGGCTGGATTGAATGCTAACCGCCATTTCTGGCGCACTGGTGCCGTAGGCCACGATGGTTAAGCCAATAATCAGGGGCGGGATCCCCAACATACCAGCCAGTCTAGAAGCTCCCCTAACCAGAGCCTCGGCTCCTACCAACAACAGCCCGCCCCCAGCGACTAGCAAAAGGATGGCAACAATCATGGGTTTAGTCTCACTGGGTCAATCCATCATTTTACAGGCCCCTTTGCCCGGGCAGGTTGCCCTCCAGTTGAGGATGAACCTACCCTTGAAGGGCGGCCGCCCTTGGCGCTCCCTGTTTGGCTTCAAGCCAAAACTCTAGTATGTCTGATTTTGACGCACCTCTGGCAAATTCCGTGGCCCTGGCCCCCTGGCGGATCCCCCTGGCCGGATCGCTGCATCGCAATCGCCGTCGCCCCCACAGTCGCTACTTTCAACTGGCTACGGTGCAGGCCAATGGCCGTCCAGCCAATCGGACCGTTGTGTTCCGAGGCTTTGTGCCCCACCGCAATGAACTCATGTTTGTCACTGACCAACGCAGTCAGAAGGTTGGGGATCTGGCAGCCTGCCCCTGGGCCGAGGCCTGTTGGTACTTTACCGAAACCCGTGAACAATTTCGTCTGGGGGGTGCGATCTCCCTAATTGGCCCAACCCCTACCCCTGCCATCGGCCATCAGCTTCGCCAACAGGTTTGGCAGGCTCTGTCCAAAGCTAGCGGTCAGGCCTTCTATTGGCCCCCCCCTGGCCAGACTCGCAGTCCAGACACCGCCTTTCAGCTTGAACCCGCTGCAACCCCTGAGCCCCCAGATACCTTTTGCCTGGGCCTGTTGCACCCCGACTGGGTCGACCACCTGGAACTCCGGGGTAAGCCCCAAAATCGCACCCGCTACCAGTGGGTTGACCCGGGCCATTGGCAGATTCAGGCGATTAACCCCTAGGGCCTGGGAGCGGGGCCGCCGGGGCCGGACCCATTCATCCTCTAAACTATAGGGAAGGTTTAGGCCCCCCACGGCCAGTCCATGCCACCTCTGGGTATCCTCGCCAGGATGAATCGTCTATGTCTGAAATCCAAAAACCCTATAGCCCCTGGCAGCTCAAACCCTGGTGGTGCCAGCCCTGGTCCATCGCCCTGACGGGGCTAGGGTTGATTAGCGGGAGTTGGGGGCTATTTCACCGCGGGTGGTTGACCCTGCTGGTTGCGATTCCCGTCACTGTATGGATGGGGTTCTTTTTGCTGCTGTGGCCCCGGTTAGTGCGTGGCCCGGAGGAGGAGCAGGCCGGAACCCCTAGTTCTGATTGAGCGATCGCTGGCCGGGGCGGAGAACCCACGCTGGCCTTTAGGGGGGGCTGAGCAGCGCCAATAAATCGGTCTCTGTCAAGACGGTGATGCCTAGCTGGTTAGCCTTGGCGAGTTTAGAGCCCGCCTTTTCCCCAGCCACCACATAGTCCGTAGCCCTGCTGACGCTGCTAGTGACCTTGCCCCCGGCGGCCTCAATTTTCTTTCGTGCGGCGCTCTGCTTTCTCGTCCGAGACGGGCGAAGCCCCCCTTCCGAT
>DVEE01000115.1 GCA_015295885.1 Leptolyngbyaceae cyanobacterium M65_K2018_010 | reverse complement strand
CATTGTCCAAAAGGATCAGGCGGTGGTGGTCGAGGGCTACTTTGATGTCATGGCCCTCCATGGGGTGGGGATTGAAAATGCCGTGGCCGCCCTAGGCACCGCTTTGAATGCGGCCCAGGTGCGCCAGCTATTGCGGTACACCGAATCCAAGCAAATTTTGCTCAATTTCGATGCCGATGCCGCCGGGGTGAAGGCGGCTCAACGGGCCATTGGGGAAGTAGAAGAGATGGCCTACCGGGGTGATGTGCAACTGCGGGTCCTGAATATTCCCGACGGTAAAGACCCCGACGAATTTTTACAGCACCATGGAGCCGACGACTACCGCGCCCTGGTCGCCGCTGCTCCCCTTTGGATAGACTGGCAAATCCACACCCTGATCCAGGGTAAAGACCTGCGCCAGGCGGACCAGTTCCAGCAGACCACCCAGGCTGTGGTAAAGCTGCTCAGTGATATTGCCAACGCCGATACCCGCACCCACTACGTCCGCTACTGTGCGGAAATTTTTAGCAATGGGGATAGTCGCCTCGTGCCCCTACTGGCAGAAAACTTAATTACCCAGGTGCGCCGCCAGCGCCGGGCCAGCACCGGTGCCCCCCCGCGATCGCTGCCCGTCCCTACCCCCAGCGCCAGTTCCCTCGAGCAGGCGGAAGCCGCGCTGCTCAGAATTTTCCTCCACGCCTCCAGCTACCGCGATGAAATTCGTCAAGTGCTCGAAGACCGAGACCTACAGTTCAGCTACTCCCACCACCGGGCCCTATGGCGACAGATGCAACGCCTGCTGGGCCTGGCCAGTGCCCCCCTGCAGGCTCTCCTTCACCTGGGCGAAAAGACCCGTCGAGACCTTCTGCGGGCTCCCCTCGTGATTCGGGCCGCCGCCGCCTGCATGGAAAAAAACCTCTGCGAAAAGCGCTACCGCCACTTTCTGGCCCTCTGGGAAAAGACCGATTGCACCACCGCCCCGGACCAGTTAGCCTATTTTCAAAGCCAGGTCTACGCCGAAAAACGCCGCATCGAAGCCCTGGAAAAAGAGCGCCAGGTCACCTTTGAAGACCTGGTGACGATGCCCTGGGTGGGAGAGCAGTATGATTCTTTAGATCGTTAATCACCGTGAAACTCCGTTGGCATACTGGGGGAAAGCGATTGGAGCCTTAGGGGTGACTCTACCGAGTCGCATAGCTGTAGAGAACGCGACGAATAACCAAGCGCCTGATTGAAGAGTGGTTGCTGAAGTGAACCCCTGGATTCGGACAGTAGATAAAGGGAATTAAGAGTCGGTAGTGCACTAATGCTCGGAACAGAGGAAAATCAGGCTACGCCACCACGATAACCAGGGAAACAAGCCCATGGCCATTCGAGGCTGACAGTCCTTCAATCAGTGCTATGATCCTACCAAGCTAGGGGTGCCCGATTTTGGGCTGAGATTATACCCTCAGAACCTGACCTGGTTAATACCAGCGGAGGGAAGTGTCAATTGAGGTTAAGTGCTAGAGCTACGGACTGTCAGCCCATCAGCCATGCCTTCCGTCGGGCGTCAATCACGATGCCACCTACCCAAGTTTAAGCCGCGACCTGATGCCTATCAGGCCGTCCTTGGCTAGGACTTTGCGGGTAGCCTCACCTGGACTAACCCTATACTGCCGGTTCACTCACTTCTAGCGTCGTACCCACCTCAAGCAGAGGGGGGGAAGTCCTAATGACCCAGAGGTTAACCATGAGAACTGAATGGATTGCTAAGCGCCAAGGGCACCCTAATGTGTCCCAAATGTACTACGCTCGGCAGGGTTTGATGACAGAAGAAATGACCTATGTAGCCCAGCGGGAGAACTTACCCGCCGAGCTTATTCGTGACGAGGTAGCGCGGGGACGAATGATTATCCCGGCTAACATTAACCACCCTAACCTAGAGCCCATGGCCATTGGTATTGCCGCGAAATGCAAGGTGAATGCGAATATCGGAGCCTCACCCAACTCATCGGATATCCACGAAGAGTTGGCAAAGCTGCACCTGGCTGTCAAATACGGTGCCGATACTGTGATGGACCTCTCTACGGGCGGCGGCAACCTGGATCAAATTCGTACTCTCATCATTCAAAATTCTCCTATCCCCATTGGTACGGTGCCCGTCTATCAAGCCTTGGAGAGTGTCCACGGGGTCATTGAAAAACTGGCCCCCGACGACTTTTTGCACGTTATCGAAAAGCACGCCCAGCAGGGGGTTGATTATATGACTATTCACGCTGGCATTTTGATTGAACACCTGCCGCTGGTGCGCGATCGCCTTACGGGCATTGTCTCGCGGGGGGGCGGTATTCTGGCCCGGTGGATGCTGCATCACCATAAACAGAATCCCCTTTACACCCACTTCAGGGACATTATCGAGATATTCAAACGCTACGACGTCAGCTTCAGTTTGGGCGATTCCCTCCGTCCTGGTTGCCTCCACGATGCCACTGATGCCGCCCAACTGGCAGAGCTGAAAACCCTAGGCCAACTTACCCGCCAAGCCTGGGAGCATGACGTTCAGGTGATGGTAGAAGGGCCAGGGCATGTTCCCATGGACCAAATTGATGACAACGTCAAGAAGCAGATGGAGGAGTGCTCGGAAGCCCCCTTCTACGTGCTCGGTCCCTTGGTAACGGACATTGCCGCTGGCTATGACCACATTAGCTCTGCGATTGGTGCGGCCCTGGCGGGATGGAGTGGTGCAGCGATGCTCTGCTACGTGACCCCGAAGGAGCACCTAGGGTTGCCAAATGCTGAGGATGTCCGTAATGGGCTGATTGCCTACAAAATTGCCGCCCACGCCGCCGATATTGCCCGTCATCGTCCAGGGGCGCG
>DVEE01000442.1 GCA_015295885.1 Leptolyngbyaceae cyanobacterium M65_K2018_010 | reverse complement strand
GAGGCATTCGTCCCCTTAGAACTCAATGGGGCCGTCACCGGTGAAATTTTGGCTAAAAGCCCGAAAGCCTGGAAACAAGCCTGGTCGCCAGAGAATCTGACCATCTGGGACATGCTCCGACGATCGCAACAGGACTGGGTTTTCCGGCAAATGGTAAATCAGACCAAGGGCGACATGGGCAAAACCACCCTAATGCGCCATTTTGCCCTGATTTATGGCCAACGCAAGCATCGCCGCCATCGAGCCCCCAAGCTGGTGCCCAGCTTACTTCGCTAGCGCCAAAAGGCCTGGCCTGATACCCGCGCCCGACGCATTAGCCGAAACGGTGGATCTGGCAGGGCACAATCTAGGGGTTAACTCGTGGCCCCGGCCCACTGTATCGCAGCAACCCTGATGGAGGGCTGGTTGGCAACAGCAGTTGTATTAGGTGCAGAGACTATTTTCCCTGCACCCTATTTTTTCGCCCACTCCCCAACTGCTGGATGCGGTCACGGTGGGCCTAAAAGACACTCACCACCACAATAAACGTGAACAAACAAAATAACCCTAGAATAATGGCCCCAATGGTGATGTATGGGGCATGGTTCATGTCATCCAGATAGGCATTAACCTCTGGATCATGGTCAGGATCAGGCTTCCAGGTCATGCTTTTCATGGGTTTGATCTCCTGCAACGAATGGCATAGAAAAAGACAACGTTTCTGTGCCGCTAAAAACTCTCCTCACCTTGAGCCCTCCTCGCCACCACAACCCTTTCCTCTGGAAAGCACCAATTGGCTAATACCTCAGATCTTAGACAGGAAGGTAAGATAAGTGAGAAGAATGAGGCTAATTCTTAATCTGATTAGCGGAATATTTTCCCCTTAAAGAAGAAATTTCTTCCACAGTTTTTGCTCAGCCGGGGTCATATTGCGAGGCAATGACCGCGCCCTCTGTTCAAAGCAAGATTTTAGGGCAGGGGGAGCACAGGAATATAAACCAGTGGATGCAGTTTCAGATTTCCCTGACTGCGAACCCTACTCAGCATAGGTATGGAGTTGTCTTCCTAACTGCTACCAGCCATCGCCAGACCAAAGAGGCTGAGCTGGTCTAGGTCTTCTCTCTTATGAAGAGGTGATCAGAGGGCAATCTCCCCCCCTTCTGCAATTGCCCAAATCCTGACCTAAGGTATAAATAAGGATCTGCCCAGATTTGGTCCATCCGAGAGTGCTCCGGGGGCTAAATCTGCGATCATGGTTGAAACCTACCCTTCACCTGTAACCTCCGGCTGTGACAGACTCAAAAAGCTACAAAGAGACCGTTCTGCTACCCCAAACCAGCTTTGATATGCGGGCCAACGCCACCCAGCGAGAGCCTGAAATTCAAGCCTTTTGGGCCGAGCAGCAGATCTATGAAACCCTGTCCACCGATAATCCGGGAGAGGTCTTCGTGCTCCACGATGGGCCGCCCTACGCCAACGGCGACCTCCACATTGGCCATGCCCTCAACAAAATCCTCAAGGACACGATTAACAAATATCAGCTGCTGAAGGGTCGCAAGGTGCGCTACGTGCCCGGTTGGGATTGCCACGGTCTCCCCATTGAGCTGAAGGTGCTCCAGGCGATGGATGGGGAGGCCCGAGCCCATTTGACGCCCCTTAAGTTACGCTATAAAGCCAGGGACTTTGCCCTCAAAACCATTGATCGCCAGCGCAAAGGCTTCAAACGCTATGGCGTTTGGGGGGATTGGGAGCATCCCTACATGACCCTGACCCCGGATTACGAAGCCGCTCAAATTGAAGTGTTTGGTCAGATGTATCTGAAGGGGTACATCTACCGGGGGCTAAAGTCGGTGCATTGGAGCCCTACCTCCCAGACGGCGCTGGCCGAGGCGGAGTTGGAGTATCCCGAAGGCCATACTTCCCCCAGTATCTATGCGGCCTTTCCCATGGTGAGTGCCGCCCCCGCCGCCGCGGCAGCCTTGGAACCCTACTTGGGTGAGCTGGGCGTGGCTATCTGGACTACCACTCCCTGGACGATTCCGGCCAACCTGGGGGTGGCGGTTAACCCAGCGTTGACCTATGCGGTGGTGGCGGTGGCCTCGGGCCGGCCCTTCCAGTATCTGCTGATCGCCAAGGATTTGAGCGATCGCATGGCCCAGGTACTAGGCTCTGACCTAACGGTCAAGGCCGAAATCCAAGGTGCAGCCCTGGAGCATTCCACCTACCGCCATCCCCTCTATGACCGGGTCAGCCCGATCCTGATTGGCGGCGATTACGTCACCACCGAATCGGGGACGGGGTTAGTGCATACGGCCCCCGGTCATGGTGAAGAGGACTTTAAGGTAGGTCAGCGCTACGGTTTGCCGATTCTCTGCCCGGTGGATGAAAAGGGGGATATGACCGAAGAGGCGGGGCCCTTTGCCGGTCTGAATGTGCTCAAGGAGGCTAACCCGGCGGTGATTGAGGCCCTGGACAAGGCCGGTTCCCTGCTCAAGCATGAGCCCTACGTCCACAAGTACCCCTACGACTGGCGCACCAAAAAGCCCACCATCTACCGCGCCACCGAGCAGTGGTTTGCCTCGGTGGAAGGGTTCCGGGAGCAGGCTCTGCAGGCTATCCAGTCGGTGCAGTGGATTCCGGCCCAGGGGGAAAACCGGATCACGGCGATGGTTAGTGATCGCTCGGATTGGTGTATTTCCCGCCAACGTACCTGGGGGATGCCCATCCCGGTGTTCTATGACGAAGAGACGGGCGAACCCCTGATCAACGCCGATACCCTGGCCCACATCAAGGCCATCTTTGTGGAAAAAGGCTCCGATGCCTGGTGGGAGTTGCCGGAAGCGGAACTCTTGCCCGAGCAGT
>DVEE01000161.1 GCA_015295885.1 Leptolyngbyaceae cyanobacterium M65_K2018_010 | reverse complement strand
GCGGGTGATTTACGAACGCGGTGCCTTTGATTTAGAGGCTTCTAACCTGGTGACGTCGGTGTTAGTGGTCTACGGCATTGGCATGTTTGTGTACCTGGCCCGCGATGTGCTGGTGCGAGTGTTTTACGCCCTGGGGGATGGGCAAACACCGTTTCGCATCAGCCTAATTAATATCGTGCTCAATGCCATCTTGGATTTTGGGTTGATTCGCTGGTTGGGAGCCCCTGGGCTGGTGTTAGCGACGGTCGGGGTGAATGTATTTTCTACCCTGGCCATGGTGGCCATTTTGCATCGTCGGCTGGGGGGACTGCCCCTAGCCAGTTGGAGTGGAGCGATCGCCAGCCTCACCACCCTTGCCATCCTGTCGGGTGGCGTGGCCTGGGGAATTCTGCAAGGACTGATAACCTGGCTTGGCCCTGCAGGGTTCGGAGGTCTGCTGCTTCAACTCCTGCTGCCAGCTATGGGGGGGCTGTTGATGTTTGCCGGAGTAGCCTTAATGTTACCCATCCCAGAAGTGGGACAGTTGGCCCAACGACTCAGGCAAAAGTTCCGACGCCGTTAGCGGGGCTTAGGCCACGGCCCGTAGCACTTCGCCAAGAGCCTTAATCAGGGTATCGACGTTTTGAGGCTGGCTATTGTAGCCCATCAGGCCAATGCGCCAGACCTTGCCGGCTAGGTCACCCAGCCCCCCGCCAATTTCAAGGTTGTAGTCGGCCAGCAGCTTACGAATGACGGCCTTGGCATCCACACCATCGGGCACCCGCACCGTGGTCAGGGTAGGTAGACGCAAAGCCTCGGAGACATGGCAGGTCAACCCCAGGTCGGCCAGCCCCGCCCAGAGATATTCAGCGTTTTTCTGGTGGCGTTGCCAGCGGGCGGCTAACCCTTCTTCCGCTAGCAAGCGCAGGGCTTCCCGCAGAGCGTAGGTGAGGTTCACGGGGGCGGTGTGGTGGTAGACCCGTGGCGGTCCCCAGTACTGGCGCAGTAGGGTAGCGTCTAGATACCAGTTAGCAACGGGGTGCGATCGCCGCTCCAACTTTTCCACGGCCCGGGGGCTCATGGTAAAGGGCGAAATGCCAGGGGCACAGCTCAATCCCTTCTGGCTACAGCTATAGGCCAAATCCACCTGCCAGTCATCGAGGAAAATGGGCAGGCCGCCCAAGCTGGTGACGGTATCGACAATCAACAGGCAGCCATGGGCCCGGCAGGCCGCCCCCAACCCCTCCAGGGGTTGGCGCACCCCGGTGGAAGTCTCGGCATGGACAATGGCCAGCACCGCCGGTTGATAGGTGTCTAGAGCAGCGGTCAACTCAGCCAGGGTAAAGGCTTCTCCCCAGGGCTTATGGATGGTCTGCACAGCACCCCCGTAGCGCTCAGCCATAGCCACCAGACGATGGCCAAAGTAGCCTTTCACCGCAACCAGCACCCGATCACCCGGTTCGATGGCGTTAGCCAGAGTTGCCTCCATGGCCGCTGAGCCGGTGCCAGCGATCGCATAGGTTAGGGCATTATCGGTCTGCCAGGCATAGCGCAGCAGTTCCTGCACCTCATCCATCATCACCAGGTAGTCAGGATCAAAGTGGCCAATGGGTTGTTGATCCATGGCCGCAATCACTTGCGGGTCAGCATTGGAAGGCCCGGGCCCTAACAACAACCGCTCCGGCACCACTAGGGGCTTGAGAGTGGGGCGATGGGTTGAACGAATGGTGTTGGGGGAAGTCGGGGTGATCGAAGCCATGACCAGTTTTTAGGGGAATTGCCCGAAACAGTGCTCTAGCCATTCTCCTATGGAACGGGAACGATAGATAAACCGCCATTACCGACCATGGGCTAAACCGTTGGCAGCCAAACAATGAATAGCGTTCCCGGCCCCCGCTTTACCCCTGGGTCAGCCCCCGGCACCCAGGGTTCAAGGGTCACTGGGCTCACCAGCTCAATGTGCCCTCCCATGGCCTGCACCAAATCCTGGGCAATAGCCAAGCCTAGGCCGGTACCGGCAATCCCTCCCTGGGCCTGCACCCCGCGGAAGTGCCGATCAAAGATGTGGGGTTGATCCGCCAGGGGAATACCCATGCCCGTGTCACCGATGGCAAGCCCCTGCAAGCGTTCACCCTGAAGCGTTTTCGTCAGCCCGCCCGTGACCCAAAGGAGCGAACCAGACGGGGCATATTTTAGGGCGTTATCCAGCAGGTTAGTCAACACCTCCTCCAAGGCCGCAGGGTCCATCCAAACCGGGGGTAAGTCTGGAGGCAGTGTTTGAACAATCGATAGACCTCGCTCCTGGGCGATCGCGGCGGCGGTTTGCAGGAGCGGAGCAACCACCCCAACTAGGGATCCCGCCCTCACCTCGAGGGAACGCCCCAAGGCGTGTAAATCGCCTTGGCCTGGCTGTAGGGGCCGCGGGAAGTCCTGGGTGGGTCGGTTGGCGGTCGCCCCAGATCCCTCTGACCACTCTACCGGGGGGGGATCCTCCGCTCCCGGTAACAGCAGTCTGGCGACTGGGGGCACCCCAGAGGAGGCTTGTAGCAGGTCATCGCCCTGGGCGACCGCCTGGTCAAAGGTAGTGGTCAAGTCCTGCAGACGTCGGCTTTCCCGCACAATCCCTTCGGCAATGGGTTGGTTGGGATCATCCGCAGGAATTCGCTTCACCAAGAGTCGGCCAAAGGTTTGCAGCGCCGTGAGGGGGTTGCGAAACTGGTGCAGCAAGTCATGGAAGGTTTCAGACTGATGCGCCTGGATCAGGTGTCGTTGTTGAAGCTGCTGCTGCAACCACTGGCCGCGCTGATCCAACACCCAAGCCAGAGCTACGGTATTGGCGACTTGCTCAGCTTGTTGCCGCTCCTCTCGACTCCAATCGGGGCT
>DVEE01000584.1 GCA_015295885.1 Leptolyngbyaceae cyanobacterium M65_K2018_010 | reverse complement strand
CTGAACCCAGAAGCGCTGGCAAATCCAAACCTGGGTGCGATCGCTCTCACTGGAGCCCTGGCGGCTCTGGCGGTGGGCTGGTCCGAGGAAGTTCTGTTTCGCGGTTGGTTACTGCAAGAATTGGAGCAGGGGTACTCGCCGGCCATGGCCCTGAGTCTCAGCAGTCTGGTCTTTGCCCTGGCCCATTTCATTAAGCCCCTGGAAGCCATTCTGCGGATGTTGCCCCAATTTTTTGGCCTGCTCCTGTTGGGGATGACCCTGGTCTGGGCCCGCCGCATATCCCTACCGCCCGTGCCTCGGGCCACCAGTTTAGGTCCGGCGGTAGGACTGCACAGTGGTTTGGTTTGGGCCTACTACGTGCTCAATGTCGGAGAGCTGATGCGCTCGACCCACCAAGTTCCAGCCTGGGTCACCGGTCTAGAAGGCAACCCCCTGGCCGGACTACTGGGCATTGGGCTGTTAACGGGGCTGGCAGGGTTGTGCTTTCGCTGGGCTCACGCCCCCGTTAAGGATGCCCCGCCTGGATCGCCCGCTCCATAAGCAGCGCCTGGGAGCTCAGCTCTGGTTCTCCGGCCTGGGGCCGGCGTTGCAGATAGGTACCATCGGCCTGCATATCCCAAGCTTGGCGATTGTCCTTGAGGGATAGGTCAAGAATCAGCTTCAGTTCAGAGCGAATGGCCGGATCGTCAATGGGAAGCACCGCTTCTACTCGACGGTCAAGGTTGCGGGGCATCCAGTCGGCACTGCCCAACAAAAAGATTTCTTCGCCGCCGTTGTAGAAGTAAAAGATGCGAGAGTGCTCTAGAAACTGGCCAATGATGCTGACCACCCGAATGTTATCGCTCAGCCCCGCTACCCCTGGCCGCAGGCAGCAGATGCCGCGCACAATCAAATCTATCGATACCCCCGCTTGGGAGGCTTGATAGAGTACCGAAATAATCTCTGGATCCACCAGAGAATTCATCTTAGCAATCAAGCGGCCGGCTCCCCCCTGGCGGACCTGGCGGATTTCGTTGCGGATTAGATCCAGCAACCGTTGTCGTAAATTTAGAGGGGCTACTAAAAGTTGGCGATACTGCTGCTGACGAGAATAGCCGGTGAGGTAATTAAACAATTCCGAAATATCAGCCCCCAAGTCAGCGCGAGCGCTCAAGAGGCCTAAGTCGGTGTAGGTACGAGCGGTTTTAGGGTTGTAGTTGCCAGTGCCTAGGTGAAAATAGCGACGCATGTGCTCGCCTTCGCGGCGCACCACCAAGACAATTTTGGTGTGGGTTTTCAGCCCCATGAGACCGTAAACAACGTGAACCCCGGACTGTTCAAGTTTGCGGGCCCAGTTAATATTGTTCTCTTCATCAAAGCGGGCTTTGAGTTCAACCAGTACCGCCACCTGCTTGCCATTTTCAGCCGCTGAAATCAGCGACTTAACAATGGGTGAGTCCCCCGAGGTGCGATACAGGGTCATCTTAATGGCCAGGACGTGGGGATCATGGGCCGCTTGGGTAATAAACCGCTGCACCGTCGCCGCAAAGGAATGATAGGGATGGTGAAACAGTTGATCCTGACGGCGCACCAGGGCAAACAAGTCCTCGGCGTCTTCCAGATCCTCATCGGCC
The DNA here is from genome assembly GCA_015295885.1 of Leptolyngbyaceae cyanobacterium M65_K2018_010. GTDB lineage: Bacteria > Cyanobacteriota > Cyanobacteriia > Phormidesmidales > Phormidesmidaceae > Nodosilinea. The sequence continues at coordinate 1,251 of DVEE01000584.1, read as the reverse complement.
TCATCAACCTTAGGACGGCCCAGGTTCTCGATGGCCGGTGGCACCGTAGGAGTCCAGGTGGGGGCCTTCAGGTCAGGTCTGGGTAAACCCATAAAGGTCATCAGATCTCCCAGCCCTAACAGCCCCTCAATAGGGTAAACATCCACCTCAGAAAGGCCCATTTCCTGCATTAACATCAGGCGCACTGGGGCCGGCGTAGTGCGCTGGATTTCCATCCGCACGGCGGATCCCCCCAGTCGCCGCTTGCGCAGCTCCTGCTCGATCGCTAGCATCAGGTCGTCGGCCTCATCCTCTTCTACGGCCAAGTCGGCATTGCGGGTAATGCGAAAGAGGTAGTGATTGTGAACCACCATGCCCGGAAATAGTGCCTCCAAATGATGGGCAATCACCTGCTCTAGGGGTACCCCTAACCAATCACAGGACTGGCGGCGACGGGCCGACCAGAGGGACTCGGGCAGGGAGATAAAGCGGGGCAACACCCGAGGCACCTTAACCCTGGCAAAGTGGGTGATTTGGGTTTGCGGATCCTCAACCACAACGGCCAAGTTCAAACTCAAATTAGAAATGTAAGGAAAAGGATGGCCTGGATCGACGGCCAGCGGGGTCAGCACCGGGAAAATTTGTTCCTCAAAGTAGTCGCGTAGGTAGTGCCGCTGCCCCTGACTGAGGTTGCGGTAGTTCAACAGGTGAAGGCCTTGGCGAGCCATCTGGGGCCGCAGGCCCTGGGCAAAACTACGATGCTGCTTCGCTACCATCGGGCGCAGGGTGGTGCAAATGGCTTGCAACTGCTCCACCGGGGTCAGCCCGTCCGGCGATCGCCCATTCACCTGGGCCTCAATCTGCTGCTTGATCGCCGCTACTCGCACCATGAAGAACTCGTCCAAATTGGTGCTAAAAATGGCTAAAAATTTCAGCGCCTCCAGCAGCGGCGTGCGGTCGTCTAGGGCTTCATGGAGAACCCGGCGGTTAAATTCCAACCAACTGAGTTCCCGACTGATCAGGGCATTGCCGCCAGTGAAGTCGAGTGTACTGTGGGCATGGGCTACCGTTGCCATCGGCCTAGGATTCCCCTAATACCAAACATTCTGGTCTATCAGGCTGTGTGCTGTGTTCAGGCAATGATCTAGGCTGAGGGTCTTAAGCCGAGACGCTGCTCAGATAGAGCCTCTCTACCGCCCCCAGGGCACGGCTGGGGCAGTCCTAGGCGGCGGCCATGACCAAAAGTCAGGCCCTGTGGCCCCCTGACCCTGA
>DVEE01000549.1 GCA_015295885.1 Leptolyngbyaceae cyanobacterium M65_K2018_010 | reverse complement strand
GCCGAGGAAAATTTACCCTCCCTGCTGCCCGGCATGACCCAGTGGCTAGAGGCTGGCCATCGATTGGTGGTATTGGGGGTCAAGGTGCCCGTGACCGCTGCCCCCTTTTCCCAAACCCTGACTAGCCCAGTGGGCCCAGTCAAAATCGACACCCGGCGTCGTTACGGAGGGGCCGCCACCCAGCCTTGGGGCCTTCAGGACCCGTACGGTGCCGTAGTTTGGCAGTATGCCTATGGGGCCGGGGAGTTGGTTCTAGCCGCTACCCCCCACCTGGCTGCCAATGCCTACCAGGACCAGGCCGGCAATTTTGCCCTGTTGACCCAGCTGGTAGCTAAGCCGGGAGGTCGGGTTTGGGTCGATGAGTATCTCCACGGTTATCGGGATGAGGCAGTGATTACCGCGGCGGTAGGCGGCGCAACCTGGTTGCACTATCTGGCCCGTACCCCTGTGCTGATTTTGGCTAGCCAAGCCCTGGTGGTTACCCTGCTCGCCCTGCTGGCCTGGAACCGACGCCTGGGGCGACGAACTAGCCTGCCATCGGTGGTGGTAGACAATAGTCAAGCCTACATTCAGGCTCTGGCGGGGGTACTGCGCCGAGCTGGCAGCCATGATTTTGTCACCCAAACCCTCAGTCAGGCCACTCGCCAGCAACTGCAAAAGTCCTTGGGGCTGGGAGAGGCTCACTTGCCCCTAGAGGTTTTGCAGACAGCCTGGGAACAGCATTCAGGTGGGGCCGCTAAGGACCTGGCGGCAATCCTCACCCCGCCGGCGATCCAGGGAGATGCTCAACTCCGGGCCTGGCTACAGCAGTTACAATCCCTTCAACTAGGTAGCCAGGAGACTCCCCACGGCCATGAATGACCTACAGGCGACTATCAACCGGATTGGCAAGACCCTCTGCCGGGTGGTCGTGGGCCAAGAAGCCGTGGTTCAGCAACTGTTAGTGGCCCTGTTGGCCGGTGGCCATGTGATTTTGGAAGGGGTGCCCGGTACCGGCAAAACTCTCCTGGTTAGGGCTTTATCCCGGCTCATTCAAGCTGACTTTTGCCGCATTCAACTGACCCCGGACATTTTACCTGCGGATATTTTGGGCACCAATATTTTTGACCTGAGCAGCCATAGCTTTATGCTCAAAAAGGGGCCGGTTTTTACCCAGGTACTGCTGGCGGATGAAATTAACCGGACTCCGCCTAAAACCCAATCGGCTTTGCTGGAGGCCATGGAAGAACAGCAGGTTACCCTGGATGGCACCAGCCATCCCTTACCTGACTTGTTCTGGGTGGTCGCTACCCAGAATCCGTTGGAATTTGAGGGTACCTATCCCCTGCCTGAGGCCCAGCTGGATCGATTTTTGTTTAAGTTGCAAGTGGGCTACCCGGAGCTGGCGGCGGAGAAACAAATGCTGCTCAATGCCCAGGCCGGATTTGAGGCCAAAGGCTTAGAACGGGGCCAGCTAAAGCCGATGGCCGCGGCGAGCCATATCCTGGCCGCCCGTCAGGCGGCCAAAACTGTCACCGTTCAGGATCTTATTTTGGATTATCTTCTCGCCCTTGCCCACAAAACTCGTCAGCACCCTGACCTACAGCTCGGTACCTCGCCCCGGGCTATGGTGCAATGGTTGGCCGCCAGTAAGGTCCATGCCTGGTTGCAGGGACAGGACTACGTTACCCCCGACAACGTTAAGGCCGTGGCCCTGCCCCTACTGCGCCATCGTCTGGTGCTTGGGGCGGAAGCCCAATTGGATGGACTCACCTGCGATCGCGTCGTCCAGAACCTACTTGATAGCGTGGCGGTACCTCGCTGATGGGCCTGGTCCCGACGACCCGCACCTACGGCCTGTTGCTAGGGGGCGGCGCCTTGGCCACCCTGGTCGCCAGCTTTTTTGAGGGACCCGGTCGACTGACCGTAGGCTTGATCGCTCTGGTCCTGTTGGATAGCGGTGTTCTGGTCGGGGCGCTATGGGATAGTTGGCAGGTCCAGTCCCGTCGGGCCACGGTCCGGCGCGCCCCTCTGCACCGGCTTTCCGTGGGCCGTGATCACCCCGTCGAGCTTCAGATCCTAGCCCCTGGCCCAGTCTACCTGCGCCTCTATGACCTTTATCCCGCCGAGTTTAAGGGCTCACCCATGCCCCTAGCGCTGGCCTCAACCGGGCAACGGATAGCCCCACTCAGCTATACCGTCCGTCCCCTCCGCCGAGGCGAATATGCCTGGGGAGATTTGCAGGTGCAGCAGCGTGGGCCCCTGGGGCTGGCCTGGGCCGACTGGACGGTGCCCGCATCGACGACGGTGACCGTTTACCCAGATCTGGTGGGGCTGAACCAGCTATCGGTCAAACTGGCTCTGCAATCCACCGGTACCCTCAAGCAAAAGCGTCGGTTGGGGGTTGGGACCGAATTTGCGGAACTGCGGGAATATGGCCTGGGTGATGACCCTCGCCTGATTGACTGGAAGGCAACGGCTCGCTTAGGCCGACCCCTGGTACGGGTGCTAGAACCAGAGCAAGAGCAAACGCTATTAATTTTGTTGGACCGCGGTCGCCTGATGACGGCCCAGGTGCAGCAACTGCTGCGGTTGGACTGGGGAATCAATGCGGCCCTGGCCCTGGCCTTGGCCGGTCTCTCCAGGGGCGATCGGGTCGGCCTAGGGGTGTTTGATCGCACTCTGCATACTTGGATTCCCCCCCAGGGGGGACGCACCTCCTGGCAGCGGCTGCTGGCACGCCTCTCTCCCATCCAGCCCGTGTTAGAAGAATCGGACTACCTGGCGGCGGCTACCTATGCCGCCCAGCAGCACCATCGCCGTTCCCTGGTGGTGGTCATCACCGATGTGGTGGACGAGACCGCCAGCAGCGAACTGCTCTCTGCTCTGACCCGTTTACGCCCCCGTCACCTACCCTTTTGCATTACCCTGCGAGACCCCGCCCTTGACCGTCAGGCCCACCTCCCAGCCCTTGCGGTTGACCAGGCTTACCAGCGGGCCGTAGCTCTGGATTTATTGAGCCAGCGGCAAACGGCCTTGGCCCATCTCAAACGCCGGGGGGTGTTGGTGCTCGACGCCCCGGCCGATCACATGGCGGACTCCTTGGTGGAAAGCTATCTGCGCATTAAGCAGCAGGGTAGACTTTAGGGCGAATTCGGCGGCTGATCCTTAAACCGAGCCTGGGCCGAGGCAAAGGCCTGCTGCATAGCCCGCTGGATTTTCTTTGGATCGGGCTTTTTGCCCCCCATCAGGTCGCCAAAGTAGACACAGGCTCCTTCCCCCAGGGCCCAGGTGTAGGCCGCCGCCCAGGAGGCGGCAATCACGCTGCCCAAGCCAGGGATAAATTTCACCAACTCTCGCCCAATCGCCTGGGCAAAAAAGCCTCCGGCAATGGCGCTAGCCACCCCCCCCGCCTGGGCAGGACTGAGGGTTTGGCCGTAGAGCTGGCCCAAAACCCCCACCATGGAAACCTGTAGCGCCGTTAGCACCGGCATGGTGGCAAAGGGCAAGGGCACCGCCGCCAGGGTGGCGGCGATCACCGCAAAGGCTGAAATGTAGTGTCGCCCCACATCTCGGTAGAGGTTGCCGAGCTGCTCAGCGGCCTCCTTTTGCTCATCTAGCAGTTGGTAAAGGGCCTGGGCTTCCGCTTCGGGGAGGAGATCCGCCAGGGCATCGCGCAGGGCCTCCAGACCATAAAAAACTGGGCTGAAGCCGTCTTCTTCGAGGGTAAAGTCGATCAGAACGGTGCGATCGACTAACCCCTGGAAGTTGGCAGCAATCGCGGCCAGCGGCCGGGTAACCGCGGCCAGGGTCGGGGGGTAGGGGGGATGATTGTCCAGGTCGGCCGGATAAACCTCGTGGGCTGACGTTACGGCCAGCAGACAGGGAACGCTGGGGAATTGCTGGCGCAGGCCCAAGGCGATCTGCCTGAGGCTGTCGGTGGCGAAGTCCGTGATTTTAACGGTGAGGATTAGGATGCGGGCCTGGCGGCGGCTCCCCTGCAAATCCTGCTCCAGATCCCCGAGAATGGCCTCGGTATTCTGGGCCAGATCGCCCAGGCCTACGGTATCGGTAAAAATCAATAGGGGCAGATCCTCAGAGGGGTAGGCATAGCGCTGGGTATATTGGGTGTGGGGCCTGAACCCCTGGCCTACAATGGCCGCTGAAACGCCGGTTAGGCCCCGGATAATCGAACTCTTGCCGGCCTGGGGTTTGCCAATGAGCAAGGCTTCGGTAGTGGGTAACTGGTCCCGCACCGTTTGCAGGATTTCGGCTAGGCGATCTGGATCTACCGCAAACCAGCGGTTGACGCGACGGTGGAGGCGGAACCCATTGACCTTCGCCGCTAGGGATTGCCCCAGGTTAGACCACCAGGGCTTTACCGGGTTTGGGGACTGAGCATCGTCGGATTCAAGGGGGTGAGCTTTGCCCATAGCCTATTTTGTTGGGAGGAATATAGCGCCAAGCCTTTTCATCCTAAAGGGTGGAGCGGACTTTCTGGCCGTCTGGAAAACCCGCCCAGCCCCCCTAATCTGGGTGAAATCCAAACTGGTGGAGAGCCCCAACCCCGGCAGGGGGGAAGCAGGCCGATAACCTATTCCGTTCGCGATCGCAGTGGTGTACATTATGAGAAAATTGTGACAAGTATTTAAGTACAACCATCTTTAGGAGGTCGTGCACTATGGACTGGCGAGTCGTTGTGGTGCTGTTGCCCGTGGTTATTGCCGGTAGCTGGGCAGTGTTTAATATCGGTCGCGCCGCTTTGGGGCAATTGCAAGATTTCCTCAACCGTGAAGCCTAAGCCCAACCTTATCCTGCTTTGAGCCAAGCTCTAGAGATGCCGAAAGCTCACCTTTCTAGTTACCTCAGACAGAGGCTAGAAAGGTGGGGGCAGCTCTGCAGCGGGGCTTAGCAATCTTAGCAATCAGTGTCTCCTGACGGGCAGTGCTTGTAGGTGATAACCTGGCCCGGCTGGGGACAGCCGGGACGATCCTTCCCAGGGCATAGATTTTTAGGGACGTGCTCAAAATAAAAGTACCGACTCCTGACTTGAATCTGTCCCACCTACCCACCCCCTCACCCCCTCACGACCTATCACCACCGGGATCTTAATTTTCCCGCTGATCCCCTATCCTTTCCCCTAGGACCTGAAACGGGTTAGGGACCTTCAAGCCTACTGTGCTAGTCCAGCCGGATTTGTTGGAACGCTGGCAGCAATTGCTGAAAAGCCCTGCCCCGATGACTGTGAATTCTCTTTTGCTCTGGGGAAAGTTCAGCGAAGCTTTGTCCCAACTGGGGTAGGTAGAAGATCGGATCGTAGCCAAAGCCGCCTTGACCCCGTGGCGCCCGGAGTATCTCACCTCGGCAGATTCCCTGGGTTTCTAGGGCGATCGTGCCATCGGGGCGAGCCAGGGCCAGGGCGCAAACAAACTGAGCGCCCCGTTCCACATTTCCCTCCAGTTCGCTCAACACGCGGGCGATGCGAGCCCCATCATTTTCAGCATAACGGGCTGAATAAAGACCAGGGGCACCCTTTAGAGCATCCACCTGAAGCCCAGAGTCATCGGCGATTGCCCAATGACCCGTAGCTTGCGCCACTCCACTAGCCTTGAGTCGAGCATTTTCCAAAAAGGTTGTTCCTGTTTCTGCAATCTCCAGGTCCCCAGGCTTCAACTGAAGATGCCAGCCGAGATCCCCCAGGTAGGCTTGCAGTTCATCTAATTTGCCAGGGTTGCCCGTAGCAACAACAACAGTGGCCATAGCCCGTTCAGGAAGTGCATCAGCGTCAGATTCTCCAATGATTGTAATCGCCTGCGCCCCCCTGGCGGCTTTTCAAACCCCCTCTAAACCTGATAGCGTGTTGGTTCAGTGATTGCCCTTAACTTGAGGTGTCCGACTTTGGCCTCTACCCGCCGCCCTGAAGGTTCAAGATTCTGGATTTTAGTTCCCTACGTGCGGGAACAATGGCGCACCATCCTACAGGCCCTGATCGGTACCGTGCTGTTCGTGGCCTATTGGCCGATCTTGGCCTGGTTGGCGGGTAAAATGCTGGCCCAGTTGTCGGCGGGTAATGTGGGTGCCGTGGCCCGGCTCATTGTGATCACTATGGCTGGCTTTGCCGTACAAAAGCTGGGGCAGTACATCCAGGATGCCCTGATGTCTAAGGCGGCCCTGGAAGTTGCCTTCAAGGTGCGCAAGGATGTCTATGCCCATCTGCACCGCTTGAGTCTGGCCTACTTCGAACGTAGCCAAACCGGAGACCTATCCTATCGGTTGACCGAGGATGTGGATCGGGTGGGGGAGGGGGTGCTCAAGCTGCTGCACGACTTCGTTCCCTCGTTTTTGCAGTTGGTGGTAGTGGTGGCCTACATGGTTTACCTGAACTGGCAACTGACCCTGACGGCGATGGTGCTGATTCCTCTGCTGGCGGTGCTAGCGGGTTGGTTTGGTAACCAAATGCTGCGGTTTTCTCGGCGTAGCCAAAACCTGGTCTCCGATCTGTCTTCTCTGGTGACCGAGGTATTTAGTGGTATCCGCCTGGTGCGGGCCTTTGCCGCCGAGGACTACGAGGTCGAGCGCTTTACCCAGGAGGCGGAAAGAAATCGCCAGGCCAAATACCGGGCTGCCTGGTTACAAGCCGTGCAATACCCGGTGGTGGGTTTTCTCTATGCCCTGGTCGTAATGATGATTTTGCTCATGGGTACCTGGCAGATTTCCCAGGGAAACCTGACCGGGGCTTCCTTTGGTAGCTATGTGGCCGCGGCTTTGATGCTGATTGACCCCGTCAATCACTTCATCCATAACTACGGGGAGTTTAAACAGGGAGAGGCCTCCGTGGACCGCATTATGGAACTGCTGGATCTGGAACCGGCGGTGAAGGAGCTCCCCCAGGCCATTGCCCTGCCCCCGGTGACCGGGCGGGTCGAGTTTCGTGATGTCACCTTTGGCTATGAACCGACTCAGCCGGTCCTGCGCAATCTGGACCTGCTTGCCTTGCCCGGTGAAAAAATCGCCCTGGTGGGGGCTTCAGGGGCTGGAAAATCCACTCTGGTGAACCTGATCCCTCGCTTTTATGACCCCCAGGGGGGGCAAATTTTAATTGATCACGTCGATATCAGTACGGTGACCCTGCGCAGCCTGCGCCAGCAAATTGGCCTGGTGCCCCAGGAAACTACTCTCTTTTCGGGCACCATCGCCCAAAACATTGCCTTTGGCCAAAAGGAATTTGACCTCCAGGCCGTGGAAGCGGCCGCCCGCATTGCTAATGCCCACGGCTTTATCAGCCAGTTTTCCCAGGGCTACTTTACCTGGATGGGGGAACGTGGCGTCAACCTATCCGGTGGACAGCGCCAACGGGTGGCGATTGCCCGGGCCGTGCTGCTGAACCCCCGCATTCTCATTCTTGATGAAGCGACATCAGCCCTGGATGCAGAATCGGAAGCGCTGGTGCAGGAAGCCCTAGAGCGTCTGATGGCCGATCGCACCGTGTTTATTATTGCCCACCGCCTAGCTACTGTGCGCCGAGCCGATCGCATTTTAGTGGTTGAGAAGGGACAAATCATCGAGTCGGGGACCCACAGCGAGCTGCTGGCCCAACGAAGCCGTTATGCCCAGTTCTATGCTCAGCAATTTGAGCTGGAAACCCAAACCTGAGGTCAAGAGAATGCTCACCCTCAAAACCTCCTGGCCCTCCCGACCATTCTGCCGGTGGTTGGAACTACCTCCAGGGGTATCTGGCTGGGGGCGGTTTGTCCGTGCTCAGTTCATCGGACCCCTGGCACATTACCCTAGGAACAGTAATGTCTGGGCCCCACCATGCCAAAGCCCCCTGAACCCACATTCGCAACCTCCTCAGCCGCCACCGTGTACCGTAATAATCTCTTCGATCGGCTGTTCATCCGGTTATTCAGCCGCAAAATGGCCCGGGCCTTGGGGCAGCCTACCTCGCTGGATGGCTATGCCGGCTTTGTCGATCTGTCGAAGCAAATTATGCAGGGCCGTAATGCCCAGGAACAACAGGCCTTAGTCGCCGTTGTCCTCAAGTCTCTGGTGCCCGCCCCGGCATTGTGGTTGATCCGCCATCTGTTTGCGCCCACGCCTGGTTCGCCACCCTGCTATTTGAGTGGCTGGTGGGTCCCTGCGACATTACTGAGGTGGAAGTCCCCAGGCCGGATGGGTCCCGGCACCGCCAAAGGAGCGGAGTCCATATCAAGAAATGTCGCTACTTGGATGAAAGTCGCTGCGTTGGCATGTGTGTCAATATGTGCAAGCTCCCCACCCAACGCTTTTTCACCGAAGACTTTGGCATTCCCTTAACCATGACCCCTAATTTTGAGGACTTTAGCTGCGAGATGGTGTTTGGGCAGCCCCCCCCACCCTTGGCGGCGGAAGCCGTCTATGATCAACCCTGCTTAGTAAACCACTGTAGCCTGGCGGCTGCCGATTTACGCCCCTGTCCCCAGGTCAGAGGCCCACGGGTTGGGGACAGGGTTGAGCGGCAGGCTCCCCTATCCCCTGGTCCATCCTGAGCAGATTAATTCAACGCCAAGCTCGTCGGTCATCCCCCTTGCAGTCAAGGGTGAGTAACTCCCCAACGGCTATGCCCTGGTACCCTAAAAGGGATTCTCCCGATGCCTAGCCATGCTTGATTTGCTGCAACTCACTGGCAAACAGCGACAGTTTGTTCAACTTCTCCAACAGCACGAGCAGGTGCCTAGTTTGCGATCGCTGTGCCTGGCCCAGGGCTTTGACTTCAATTTCATCAATGGCTTTTTGCGGAGCGGGGCTCTGGATGGCTATATTCAGTGGCAAGAGCAGAGACAACAGACCTGGGCCTTAACCGCCAAGGGCGAGGACTTAGCCGGGGTATTGCCGGGGTTTCCTCTGGCGGAGCGGCTCCTGCAGGGCATGACCGATCGGGCCCAACTCCAGACTGAACTAGGGCCGGCCTTTAGCCTCAACTACGGTGCCCTGCGGCGAGAACAGGCGGTTGAGTTGGCCGATGGCCCGGGGGAAGGTGTGGTTGTTCCACTCAAACCAGCGGTGCTATCGGCTTTTCAGCAACGGCAAGCCGTTCTAGATGCAGTGGCTAGCCAGCAGGCCCTGGGCCAGGGCTCCACCGCCTCCCTGGAATGGCTGCAACGGCAGGGCTACGTTGCAGCTCAGGTGGTATCCGACTACAGCCTCACGGTACTACCGACCCTGCAGGCTTTGAAACTGGCCGATGTGGTGACGACACTCACCAGCGAGCTGATTTTGTCGGGGCAGTGGCGCCAGGTCACCCTCAAACCCTACGACATTCACACGGAGGTGCCCGATGTGCCCTATGGTCGGCCCACCATCCTCACCCAATGCATTCAACGCATTCGCGATATTTTCCTGAATATGGGCTTTGACGAAATGACGGGAACCATCGTTGAGTCGGCCTTTTGGAATTTTGATGCCCTATTTACCCCCCAGGATCATCCTGCCCGCGAAGTGCAGGATACCTTCTATCTGGCCAATCCCCAAACAGTGGCCTTGCCAGCGGATTCAGACCTGATTGAGCGGGTGAAACGGATCCATGAGGCCAACTACGGGGGGCAGTGGACCGAAGCGGAAGCTAGTCGCGCCATTCTGCGGGCCCAAACTACCACCTCTACGGCCCGTCGCCTGTATCAACTGCAGGGCCAAGCTGGTAAATACTTTTCCATTGACCGCGTATTTCGCAATGAAACGGTGGATCGCACCCACCTGGCCGAGTTTCACCAGATTGAAGGGGTGGTGGTGGGAGAACTACTCAGTGTACGCACCCTAATGGCTTACCTCACCTACTTCTACGAACGGTTGGGATTTCAGGAACTGAAGTTCAAACCCACCTATAACCCCTACACCGAACCCTCCCTGGAGGTGTTTGCTTACCATCCTCCTAGCGATCGCTATATTGAAGTGGGCAACTCCGGTCTATTTCGCCAGGAGATGCTGGCCCCCCTGGGGTGTGGCCATAAGTCTACGGTGGCTTGGGGGCTGGGGCTAGAGCGCATTGCCATGCTGCTTTACGGAGTAGAAAAACTTTCGGATTTAATCGGGCCGGAAATTCGCCTACGCAGCTAGGTCGTTCACCCCAGACCGCCCCACTGCCGGGAACAACCAACCCGGTCGAGCGTCCTATTAAGAATGTCCCTATTCAGGGTGAATGTATGCCCTAGGGTGAGAATGGGGATGAAACTATAGTTCGACAGCAGGATAGGGGCAAAAGGATGTCTAGGAGGCTCACCACCCAGCGATTCATCCCTCTAAAATTCCTAGCTATTCTGCCTACGACCTTAATCCCACCTTTGGAGAAGGAGTCTACCGATGAACAAGGGTTTGATTTCAGGATTGAGCTTAGGGCTGCTGCTAGCAGCTACAGCAGCCTGCACTCCCTCTACTCCCCCAACAGCTACTAGCCCCACTGACGGGCGTTCTGCCTACAGCGAAGTGGCCCTGCCCGCTGCCGATACTTTAGTCGGCGATGACCCCCAGCAAATTGCCCTGGCGACCTTTGGTATGACGGACCCGGGGGAAGGTAATTTTGCCCAAGAAGTGGCGGTGGTAGATCAAAGCAATAGCCAGGCTGTCGTTGCCCTCACCCAAACAGGTTTACTCGACGACTCCGTGGCCGGCATGCGCTACCGGTTAGAATTTGTTACCGAAGGATCCCAGTGGCGCCTAGATTGGGCGGGGCGTCAGGTGAAGTGTCAGCCTAACCGGGGATCCCAGGACTGGACCACGGATCTGTGTCGCTAAGGATTGGACTCAGCCCAGGAATAGCTATGAAAATCGGCTGGTCTCCTTGGGTCAGCGCCTGGGTGGTCTGGGGTATGGTGCTGGCCCCCACCGCCCTAGCTCAGCCAGAACCCAGCGGCACCTGGTTAGAGGGCAGCCCCAATTGGAACCGAACTGGGGCCCCTATTCCCGTGGCCCCCACGGTTCCAGGCGGGGGGAATCTGGCTAACTGTTTGGAAAATCGGCGACCGGCGACCTTACCCGAGGATGAACAGATTCAAGCAGCGGGCTGGACCTTATTTGGGTCGGCCCAGATTTTTGGTGAGACTACGGTAATTATGGCCATGGCCGA
>DVEE01000312.1 GCA_015295885.1 Leptolyngbyaceae cyanobacterium M65_K2018_010 | reverse complement strand
CAGCCACCTCCGTGCTGGCCCAGGGCTTTGGTGAAGTGGACTACCAGGACGGCCTGCTGGACATCACCATTGGCATGGCTAAAACCCGCATGCAGGCCATTACGGCCCTAACCAGTTTGTTTACTTCAGCCCTGGTCAATAGCCCCACGAGTCGGGAAGATATTCTGTGTTTACGGGGTTCTCGAGTGAAAATCACCACCGATTCTCCTCGCCATGCGGTGGTCGATGGCGAGATTATTGGTACCACTCCAGTGGAGATTGAATGTATCCCCCAGGGGCTAACGGTGTTAACGCCCATGGTTAAGGATCCAGGTTGGTGGGGCCTCTAACCCTGTCCCTGGCAGTATGAGTAACGCAACACGAATATGCGCAACCCAAATATTTGGGAGATAAATATTTGGGAGACAAATCTTTGGGAGAATTAGGGCGATCGCCCCGCTAGCCACTGCCTGAGCATGGGCACCACCGGGCAGGGATTGGCCGGCTGCAGGTTCTCTGGTTTGCTCCAGGTAAAGGGGGCCTGCTGCGCCGCAGACATCCACAACAACCGTTTAGCCCGGGTCATGGCCACGTAGAGGAGGCGATACTCCTCGGCGGCTTTGAGATGTTGGGCTTGTTCCCAGGCGCTCAGCAGGTCGGGAATGGGGGCCTCGGAGGAGGAGGCATGGACGTAGGCACGAATCTGGGCCCTAGCCACCTCTGCCAGGGTAAAGTCTCCCAAAAACTCGGCTTGGGGCGGCACCCAGAGCACGCCGGGAATGGTTTTTTCGTGGAGAAAGGGCAAAAAGACCACATCCCAATCCAACCCTTTGGCCTTGTGCATGGTGATAATGGTGATCTGCCCGGGCCGAGTATAGAGGGTGTCGGTGTCCTCGGTTTCAACGGCGGTAAAGCGCTCGGACCCAACAATTTCCTCCAGCACGGCAATGGCCGCCACCAGGGTATTGTCCTGTCGAATTTGCTGACTGACCCGGGCGGCCAGTTTATCGGCGGTGGCCAGTTCGCTCTGGTTATAGCCTAGGGTCAAGCCGATGAAAGGAAACAGGCTATAGGGGGGGAGTTCCAGGCGCGATCGCAACAGGCCGGTGCAATATCGCCGGGCGCTGCGGGCCGCCTCTGTAACAGGGGGCGTATCCAGGGGACCGGGGTAAAGAAATTGCTCGGGAGCATGGGCCAAAGCATTCAGATCCTGGGTGGGAACTTTGTGGCGGTCTACCAACACCCGCAGGGCGGCCTTAAGCCGGTCGGGAGAATGGGGCCGCTCAATAAACCGCAGTAGAGTCAGCATTTCTTCAGGCACCTGGGTCTGGCGATCCTGCTCACCCACGTCGTAAATGGGCAATCCCAGGGCGAGCAAATCTACCCCTCCCGGTTCGGGATGTCGCAGTCGCTGCGCCAGGTACTGTCCCTGGCGCCCCTCCCGCACCAGAATGGCAAAGCTGGTTTCAGGGTGATCCCGATACAAAGCCTGCACCCGCAGAGCAATCTGTTTGACCGTATCCTCAATGGTAGGGGGAGCCAGAATTTCCAGCCCTGCCCCCAGGGGCTCTGGATTGGCATTGGCCTGGGGATCCTGCGCCGGTACAGGATAGATGGCCTGGTCCCGAAAGGGGGTTTCAGGGCCCGCCACCCGGGACTGGTTCACCCAGGTCACCAGGCGATTGGCGGCGGCCATAATTACGGCGGTACTGCGTCCGGCCTGATCCATAGTGACCAACCGCTGTCGCTGCCGGCAGGCGTCACAAAACTGGTTAAAGAAAACCGGGTCCGCCGGGGTAAAGGTCGAGTTAATGGCTTGGTTGGGGTCGCCCACCCGCACCAGGTTAGGCTCGGCCTGGGGGCGGTCGGGATCCAGGGCCAACAGGGTTAGCAACTGAGTCTGCAGGGGTGAGGAATCCTGGGCTTCGTCCTCAAAGACCGCAAAGACACGGGTTTGCCAGAAGCGACGACTTTCTGGATCCTCTAGGCTCCGGAGGGCAGCCAGAATCATATCGTCGTAGTCGATCCAGCCTCGCTGTTGGAGTAGGGTTTGGTAGCGCCCGTAGAGCCCCGCCGCCACGGTCAGCAGGTCGTAGCCCTCGACCTCCGTCGACCCCATCGGCGCCAGGGCCTGGCCTAGGGTTTGAACCTGGTCCGGACTTAACCCAGAGCTTTTGGCCTCGCGGATCACGGTGTGGGCCAGGTTGGGGAGCACCTCCGTACGCAGCACCGACTGCCGCCGCAGTTGCTCGGTTTCTTCCCCATCAAACTGGCGCCCCTCAATTAAGCGCTGGTAAAGGGCCCCGTGGGCGACAATCCACTGCTCCACCGAGGCTCGGATGAGCCGGTTGTTTTGGGCCGGAGAGACCAGGGTTAGGGTTTCTAGGCTAAGGTTAGACAGTTCTGGATTCCGGGTGGCAATGGTCAGGGCCAGTCCGTGCAGAGTCGAGACGGTAAAGCTGGTTTGGGGCAGACCCAGTTGGCGCAAATGGCCCCGCACCTTAGCCTTGAGGTTAGCCGCCGCCGATCGTGTGAAGGTGACTAGAACCAACTGGCGGTTTAGGTGGAGCTGATGGCGAGCAATGGCGATCGCGGCGGCGGCGGCCATTCCCGTTGATTTGCCGGCACCGGGCACCGCAGAAACCGCCAGGCTACCCCCAGACCAATCCGCCAGGGCCCGCTGACCGACTCGCAGGCTGTCATAGATGTCCTGCAACGCCTTTTCCCGTTGTTGACCCGCAGCAACCGTCATGCCTCTCTCCCCCTTGTCCTACCAGCATAGCGGCTGCCCCCAGCGCCAACCCATAGCGCCACCCATCGCCGGCCATTCTGAGGCTGAAGCCAATTCCATTCCCTAAACTAGGGTAGGCCCAAGGGAGGCCAGCCCCAGACCTTGAACCCCGCCCTACCACCGTGCCCACCGATTTACTGGTCAATTTAGCCTACTGCCTGCCCCAGCCCACGGGCACCACCACCTATGCCCTCAACCTACTGCCCTACCTGACGGCCCTACAGCCCTGTTACCTCAGCCCCTACCCCCTAGCGGACCTGCCCAGCCATCTGCAACAGCCGGTGCCCCATGATATGACCGCCGCTAGGGGCCTCCAGGGCCATCTCAAGCGGCTGTGGTGGACTCAAACCCAACTCCCCCAACTGTTTCGCCAGAGTCAGGCCTCTCTGCTGTTTTCTCCCCTCCCCGAAGCGCCCCTAGGGCAGGGGATTCCCTACGTGGTGACGGTGCACGATTTAATTCCCCTGCGCTGCTTTCGACCCTGGGCTCCGCTCCGGCTCTATTGCCGCTATTACTTGCCCCAAATTTTGGCCCAGGCCCGGCATATCATCTGCAATTCCACCGCCACGGCCAATGACCTGATGCGGTTTTTTCAGGTGCCGGCCCAGCGGCTCAGCGCCATTCCCCTGGCCCACGATACTAACCGCTTTCGCTGGCTTAACCTGGAACCGCAAAATTACTTTCTCTGCCTGGGGCGCTGCGCTCCCTATAAAAATTGGGGCCGGGTAGTGGCCGCCTTTGCCCAATTGCCCCGCCACAGAAACTACGAGCTTTGGTTGGTCGGCCCCTACGATGCTCGCCATACGCCGCGCCTGCAGGCCCAAGCCCAGGCCCTGGGGGTAGGGCATCGAGTTAGGGTGCTGAATTATTTATCCGAAGGGGAACTGGTGCAGGCCTTAAACCGGGCACTAGCCCTGGTTTTTCCCAGCCTATGGGAAGGTTTTGGCCTACCCATTCTGGAAGCCATGGCCTGCGGAACAGCGGTGATTACCTCAAACCTAGCCTCCATGCCCGAGGTGGCCGGGGAGGCCGCCTTGCTGGTAGACCCCTATCGGGTTGAGGCTATTGCCCAAGCGATGGAGCGCATTGGCAGCGAGCCGGGGCTGCGATCGCAGTTGCAGCGGGCGGGCTTTGAGCGGGCCAAGCACTTCTCCCCCCAGCGTACTGGCGAGGCTACGGTGGCCGTTCTGAGTCAGGCCATGGCGCAGGGTTCCTAGGCGAGGAAGTCCAGGTCACCCCCCCTGACAACCAGTTTCCAATTCTGAAACACCCCCAAACCAGCGGCAAATCTCTGTCACGGTAGAGGGACCTGGATTAGGGTTCCACCGATGAATTCACACTTAAGAAATCTAGTCTTGGCCCTGGGCGGTCCAGCCCTGCTGCTGGGCTGCTGGGCCGGGGGGTTAGTCGGGTCGAGCTGGTCCAGCCCCCCAGTGTTGACTAGGCTGCCGTCACCCCCCAACCAAGCCATGGTCTCCTCTCGCCCAGTGCACCGAGCCAGCGCCACCAGGGTAGATCCCCAACTGGTGCAGGCTCAAACCGAGTTTGGCTTGGCTTTGTTTGCCGCCCTGCGGAACGAGTCGCCCCAGGAAAATGTTTTGATGTCGCCGGTGAGTATCGCGATCGCCCTGGCTATGGCCTACAACGGCACCGCTGGCACCACCCAGGCGGCCATGGCTGAAGCCCTGCGGGTGCAGGGGATAGACCTGGAACCACTCAATCACGCTAACCGGACTCTCCAGGAGTCCCTGGTCAACCAGGATCCTGAGGTTGAGCTGGCGATCGCCAATTCCCTTTGGGTGAACCAGGATTTACCGGTCTACCCCGAGTTCATTACCGCGATGCAAGCCACCTACGGCGCCGAGGTGGCCACCTTGGACTTTACCCAACCCGCCGCAGTCCAGCGCATTAACCGCTGGGCCAGCCAGCAAACCCGCGATCGCATTCCCACCATTGTGGATAGCATCCCCCCCGATCAACTGTTGTTTCTGATTAATGCCGTGTACTTCAAGGGTGCTTGGAGTCAGGCCTTTGATCCTAACCTCACCACCGAACGCCCCTTCACCCTGGCAGATGGCACCGAGATCCAACCCCCGAGCATGCGCCAGCAGGGCGAATACCGCTACTTGGAAACCGACCAATTTCAGGCGATCAGCTTACCCTACGGCAATGGCTCGCTCAGCTTTGACGTCATCCTACCCGCTGAAGGCCGCAATCTAGAGGCTTTGTACCAACAGCTCACGCCAGCCAACTGGCAGCTCTGGATCAGCCAGATGCGCCCCCGCCCCGGCCTGGTGCAACTGCCCCGCTTTCAATTTACCTACGAAGCGGATCTGATTCCGGCCCTCAAGTCCCTGGGTATGGCCATCGCCTTTAGCGATCAGGCAGATTTCTCCCGACTCACCTCCCTAGAAGCCGCGATTAATCAGGTCCGTCACAAGACCTTCATCGAGGTCACCGAAGTCGGTACGGAAGCCGCGGCGGTCACCTCCATCGGCATTGCTCCCACCTCAGTGCCGGCTCAACCCGTAGAGCCCTTTGAAATGGTGGTTGATCGGCCCTTCTTGATCGCTATTCGCGACCAGACCACGGGGACCCTACTGTTCCTAGGCTCGGTAGTAGACCCCCGGTAGGAGATGGTGCCCAGGGGAGGCCATTCCATGCGGTTATGCAGCCCCAATGGCGATTTTCCGGTAGCATCAAGCATGACGACCCTCGCAAGGTTGATTGGTGATGGCGCGATTCCCTTCATTGCTGGCGATTTTAGCGGCTTCTGCGGGTGTAACGGCAATGGCAGCCTCAGCTCAGGAGTTGGGTTTCCCTGGGGGAACCCCTGGAGTTACTGACCCCTACGGCTTCATTGGCAACCTACCGGGTCTGGGGCCAGGGGGAGGCCCCAGGGGTGATGGTCTTTCACCGGCCTTGCTGCTAGTCGGCCTAGGCCTAATGGCCGCAGCCCTCATCGGTCTGGCCTGGTTAAGGTTATGTCGAGAGCAACGGCGGTGGCGACGGGTGGAGTTAGCCCGGGCCGAGGCGAAAGCCTTTCGGGAACGGGAGCCGATCCGCAATGTGCTGGATATCTTGGACTACGAAGAGTACCGTACCTTCTACATTCCCCATCCCAAGGATGGTCGATTGCTCAGCTTTAAGCCCAACGACCATCGGCTGCAGCGGGCCCTGCGCTCCCACCAACAAATGGTCAAAATGCGCAGTGGGTTAGATGAGATTAAGCGCCTGGCCGCAGACCCCCAGCATCCCATTTCCCCAAAAACCCTGGAACTGGTGGAACGATACGATGATGAAGAATTTTTGATTGAAATTACCCTGCGAGACTGGTTTGACTCATTCCTGGGGGGGCTTGAGTACTTTGAAATTCTGATTGAATCCAACCTGGTTACAGCTGAGGAGTTAAAGCCTTTTATCATCTATTGGATTAGGCTCATAGGCGATCGCCGCTATCGACGGAAGGGCGGTTCCGGATTTTACGATCAGTTATTTCACTACATTCACTGGGCCGGCTATGGTCGGGTACAAAATCTCTTTGAGCGCTACGGCTTTAAGATTTTACCACCGCCCTATTCCACCCACGACTTTGGCGATATAGAAGTAGAAACCAGATACGATACCTATAGGGCTCTATGCTTGGCCAAGGCCGCCTATCTAGTTTATGAAGACCGAGAATATTTAGCTGATATTACTCGCCTATGGCTCCAGCCCCAAATGGATGATCGCTGGAAAAAAATGACCGATCGTCAATATGTTGTAGACGTTATTAAGACGTGGTTGCAGGAGGGGGAACAGCAGGGAGAGAGGGATATCCTCTCTGACTTTAAGTACCTCGACATGATGACCACCAATACCCAGGCCTTTATGTTTCGTAAGGGTAACAACGTTATTTTGGCCTTTAAGGGCACCCAGCAGTTCGCCGATTGGAGAACGAATCTGAAGATTCGCCTGAAACAATTTACCATTCTGGCGGATCAGACCGTGGTTCCCCCCAGGGGGCGAGTGCACCGGGGCTTTTTGGAAGCCTGGCAAAGTGTCGAGAAGCAAGTCATCTACTATCTAAAAAAATGGCGGACCCCAGAGGCCAAATTGTGGGTCACTGGCCATAGTTTGGGAGGTGCCTTGGCCGCAGTAGCCACCATTTCCCTGGAGTCCATGGGGTTTGAGGTCAGTGGACTCTATACCTTTGGACAGCCTCGGGTAGCAGACTGGGCCATGGTGAATTATATGAATCGCCGCATGGGCGATCGCATTGTTCGCTACGTGAACAACAACGACATTGTGCCTCTCATTCCACCCCAGATCATTCCCTGGGTGCCGACCCGAGTCTATGGACACATGGGGCAGTTTCGCTACTTCAATGAGTTCGGTAGACTGCGGCGTAGATCCTTCCTGTTTCAACGGTTTCCCGATCGGATTTTTGGCATGATCCGGGCTATTTTAACCTCGGGGAGCCCAGACGCCATTGATGACCATAAGATGGAATTTTATGTGGCCAACCTACAGAAAGCCCTGAACCGAGAGCTTAAGGAAGCCGAGTTAGCGGCTGAACGGGAAGTGATCGACGGTGAATTTGTAGAAGATCTTAAAAAACGCCTCAGAGGTCAAGGCAGGGCGGCCAAGCCTATGAACAGATTTTGAACTCCTAACCCAGCAGAGCCAGAGCAGAGGAAACCGTTCCGAGAGCGAACCCGTCACTCATCCCTAGGTGACCTGACCCAGCGGATCGCGTTCTGGCCGATCGGGGCCTGGGCGCAGCCGTAAGGAAACTTGGTAGCGTGAGAAAACTTTACTGAAAGGCCTGCCCTTGAGCCGGTTACGCTAGGATCAAAGCCTGGAAATCCAAGTATCTAGACGATTCTGTGACCTACTTTGCTCCTAAAGCTTACCCTGAGTCTAATCATACACGTCGGTTCCTTTTACCCTGGCTACTGGCAGTTATAGCCATTCTGGTTTTTTCCGGTAGTCTGGTGCACCTGCTGACCGAGTCCTGGTGGTTTCAGTCAGTGGGGTTTGAATCGGTGTTTTGGAAACGCCTAGGATGGCAACTGGGACTGGGGTTGGGAACCTTTACACTGACGGGGCTTTGGCTCTGGGGTAACTACCGCTTAGCCTTACATATCACCCGCGATCGCAGCTATCGCTTCCTGAGCCGCTACAGCACTTTGGAGCAAAAGGAACAGGTCAGTCAGTGGCTCAATCTGGGGGTACTGGGGGTCATTTTCATGCTGGCCCTGGGGGCGGCCTTTCAAGGGGCTCGGGCCTGGGAAACGGTGTTGAAGTTTCTCAACCCTTCTTCCTTTGGTCAGACTGACCCCATTTTTCAAAACGATATTAGCTTCTACGTGTTCCGGCTGCCCCTCTGGCAGGGCTTGCAAAGCAATTTGATTGGTCTGGTCGTCTGGGCCCTACTTTTAGCCCTAGGGATTTATGGGTTGAAGGGGGAAATTCGCCCGGCCCGGGGTTGGAAATACTTTTTGACCGGCGAAACCAAAGCCCATATTTGCTTGCTGCTGGCGGCTTTGGCCAGCTTAATAGCCTGGGGATTTTGGCTACAGCGCTATTCCCTGCTCTATTCCGAAAGTGGCGTGGTCTTCGGAGCTGGCTATACCGATGTCCATGCCCGGCTGCAGGCCTACTGGCTGATGGGGTTTGTCACCCTGGCCATCGCCATTCTCTTCATCCTGGCCCTATGGCGCAGTGGCTTTTCTCTGCCCATCTTTGGCATGGGGCTGTATCTGGCGGTCTTGATCCTGGTGAATGGCCTGTATCCATGGTTTCAGCAAAACTTTGTGGTCGAGCCCAATGAACTCACCATCGAGCGTCCCTACATTGAGCACAACATTGCCTTGACTCGGCAGGCCTACAATCTGACTAACGTAGTTTCAGAGCCATTTCCCGCTGATAACCATTTGGATCGAGCCATCCTCGACAACAATCAACCGACGGTGCGCAACATCCGCCTGTGGGACTATGCCCCCCTGCTCAGCACCTACAAGCAACTTCAGGAAATCCGCCTCTATTACAACTTCCGGGATGTGGATCTGGATCGTTACACCCTGAATGGAGACTATCGCCAGGTGACGTTATCCGCCCGGGAGTTGTCGGTGGATCAGTTGCCCCGCGAGGCCCAAAACTGGATTAACCGCCAACTCAAGTTCACCCACGGTTTTGGCTTGGTGATGAGTCCGGTGAACCGGGCCGCCTCCAATGGCATGCCGGAGTTTTTTATTCGCAATGTGCCCCCCGACTCTACGGTCGATCTGCCCCTCGACCAGGTGCGCATTTACTACGGCGAAGACACCAAAAACTATATTTTTACCGGCACCAGCACCGACGAGTTTGACTATCCCCTGGGGGACACCAACGCCACCTACCGCTACACCGGCCAGGGGGGGGTGCCGCTGAAGTCCTGGTGGCGGCGGTTGGCCTACGCCTACGACCTGGGTAATATTCGCCTGCTGATTTCCAATTACTTTAACGCCGAAACCCGCATCCACTACTACCGGCTGATCCAAGACCGGGCGCGGCAGGTGGCCCCCTTCCTCACCTTTGATGGCGACCCTTACGCGGCTGTCATCGATGGGAGACTAAAGTGGATTATGGATGGCTATACGGTCAGCGATCGCTATCCCTACTCCGAGCCACTCCATCGCCACAGTGAACTGGTTTCCCTGGTGGGACACAGCAATCCGTTACTGCGGGGCCAGGCTAACTACATTCGCGATGCAGTCAAGGTGTTCATCGATGCCTACGATGGCACCCTAGAGTTCTTTGCCCGCGATACCCAAGACCCGATTTTGGCCACCTATCAGCGCATCTTTCCCCAACTCTTTATCCCCATCGATCAGATGCCTGCGGTCTACCGGCAGCACCTGCGCTACCCCCAGGATATTTTCACCGTTCAGGCTCAGATGTATCGGGCCTACCATATGGAAAATCCTGAGGTTTTCTACAACCGGGAAGACCTCTGGCGCTTTCCAGAACGGAGCCAGGATGGGGTGGTTCAACCCATGGAGCCCTACTACGTGATTATGAAGCTACCCAAGCTTCAGCAGGAAGAGTTTTTGCAGATTCTGCCCTTTACGCCGGCTAACCGCGACAACATGATTGCCTGGCTGGCGGGGGGGTCTGATGGCGACAACTACGGCAAGTTGATGCTCTATGAGTTTCCTAAGCAGGAACTGGTGTTTGGCCCCAGTCAGATCGAGGCCCGCATCAACCAAACCCCGGAAATTTCCGAGCAACTGACCCTCTGGAGCCAGCAAGGGTCACGGGTGCTCAAGGGCAACCTGCTGGTCATTCCCATTGAGCAATCCCTGCTCTACGTGCAGCCTCTCTACCTACGAGCAGAACAGGGCGAACTGCCCGAACTGCGGCGGGTAATTGTGGCCTACGGCGATCGCGTGGTCATGCGGGAAACCCTCGATCAATCCCTAAACGCGATTTTTGGCGGGGCTCCAACTCTCCCGGGCCCTGGCATATCCCCGTCGCCATCCCCCTTACCAGGGGAGACGGCCAGCCTCATTCAGGCCGCCTTAGAAGCCTACCAGAATGGTCAAACCGCTTTACAGCAGGGCGATTGGCAACGCTACGGCGAGGCCCAACAACAGTTGGAAAGCTTACTCCGGCAACTGAACAGCCAAAATCCCTAGGATCACAATCCCCCAAGGGAGGTGTGATAGTCAGGGAGTGGGGCTACCACAAAATTTACCCCGCTTTATCCAACCTGCCAGAGGCGAGGGCAAGGGGTGGGCGGTGCCTCAAGCTCCGATCCTAAACAAATCTTTATGTTTGACAGCCCTTGGCCGGGGATTATTGTGCCAATATCCGGCTGTACGGGCATACTATAAGGAATTCTTTGGCCTCTACGCTGAATTCACCGAATTCTATAGACCACCATGTCTACTACGCCCCCCCAAGTTCTTCAACTGGCCAGACAAGGCGACCCCAATGCCATCGCCACTCTCATTAATCAGCATCTTGGGAGTAAAGGCATTAACGCCTCCGTAACTCAACAGGGCGACCTGCTAGAGGTGGTGCTAGAGGCCGCCCAGGTTCCCCCCCAAACGGAACTGGTCAACTACGTCAGAACCGGCATCAGCGGACTCAACCTGACCACCATTCACCAGCTTAGGGTTAGTGGTCAACAGGCTGGGGCCATCGCCAGGGGGTGGACGGAACTGGTTCAACTGTCGGGGGAAATTTCCCCACCCCCCACCACCCTTGAGTTCGACTCTGCTCCCGCCCTGGCCGATAGTGAGCTCGACCTAGAGTCAACCCTTGACCTGGCCGAAACTCCCTCAGATTTGGACTTTGATCTGGCCGAGTTGGATCGGGATCTGACCTTAGAAGCCCAATCTAACCTGGATATTCATTTGGAAACCACCTCACTGCCCGAGGACTTTTCCCTAGATTTTGAGGACGCCAGTCAATCCCTCGAAGCAGAGTTGGATTTGGGCCTAGACCTGGGTGAGCTAGATTTGACCAACCATGACTTCGACCTCGGTGCCACCCCATCGGAGTCCCTAGACGATTTGCCCCTCAGCCCCGACACCACGCTTGACGCTATGACCGAGGAGCAAGCGGCATCCGACCTCGACTTCGATCTGGGCCTGGACCTGGACGATGCTGCTGAGTTGCCGGATTTGACTGGGGAACTAGGGCTCGAATCCAATGACTTAGGCCTCGATCTTACCGATACCTCCGACGAAGGGGCTGGTTCCCTGGAGGCCTTCGAAACCGAACTGGGTTTTGACCTCACGGCTGAGCTAGAGAACCTGAGCCCTGGCGAATCGGAGCTGGGCGGTTTGGATCTGGACTTAGAACCGGTGGCCACAACCGATGCCCTGGACTTTGATTCGGAGCTCGGCGGCTTGGATCTCGATTTAGAACCGGCGGCCACAATCGATGCCCTGGATTTTGATATAGAACCGCCTACAACGACGACAGATGCCAACCAGGCCATAGCCAACACGGATTTGGATTTTGACTTTGATTTAGGCCTGGATAATGGAGCGGAGGGGGCCGCACCCGAGGCGGTCGAACCCCTCCTATCGACAGGGTCAGGGGATTGGGCAGAGCATGACCAAGCTCTGGATTTTTCTGGGGCTGAGGGTTTAGCCACTGACCTATCCTCTCTTGAGGTCGATCAGGATCTATGGCAAGACCGTGGGGTCGGAGAACCTCCCACTGCCTCAGATCTAGAGGCCGCCGCGGAGCAAAGCCTGGATGATTTTACTTGGGACCTGACTCCTGAGGTGGAAGCAGAGCCAGCCGCCGACTTGGCTACTCTAGAGGGAGAGCCCATGGTCGCCTTGGACTTTGACACAGAGGATGAGGATGAGGGGGAGGCCGCACCAGAGACAGCCGCACCAGACGCGGCCCCCTTTGGCTTTGATCCTACCCTGGTATACGAAGCGCCGCCGGCAGATCTGGACACCAGGGCGGCCTCGCCCTTTGTAGAAGAGGCTAGGTTTGACCCTAACCTGATGATAGAGACACCGGCCACCTCAGCGGCTGTAGGCCATGGCCAACCGGCAGAAGAGCAAGCGCAACCTGGCCTGGGTGATTCGGAGATCCTTGGGGCCGAACAGCCCCTATGGGCTGACCAGATCTATGATCATGAGCCGGAGCCTATGCCCCCCGCCCTAGAGACCCCAGACTCCGGTGGGTATGACTATGCCGCCACTATGGCCCTGGACGACAGTGGTACGTTTAATCTGGATCAGGGGTTGGACTTACAGCCCTCAACGGAGATTCCCTTGGAGCCTCACGAGGCTTGGGGTGTTGAGGCGACCGAGGAGTTCATCCTCCCAGAGCCAGATACCCTAGAGGTTACCGCTGACATAGGCGATGAGGCGATCGCCGCGGACGATACTTTTCAACCCGCCGACTGGTCCACCGCCGGGTCCTTCGATTCAGAGCCCTGGCCCGATAGTGCTGATTTTGATTCGGTAGCCTTAGATTCGGTGGCCCTGGAAGATGCAGGCCTGGCGGATGCGGCCCTGGAAGAGGTTGATCGACCCTACGCCCAAACCTTGGACTGGGAAGCCTCAGATCGTGAACAGAGTGGTTTAGCGGGGGAAGAAGCCGACTGGGCCGAGCCCCTGGATCTAGGCAATGGGCCCCTGGAGGCAGAGGCTCTAATGGTAGAGAGTGGCCGCAATGGCTATCTCCAGGAGGGGGATAGTCCCCCCCCGGAGCGGGAAGAGGCCGACGCCACTGACGACTTTATTCATAAATTTGCTCCGGTCTCCCTTGAAGAGGTCGAGCAGCGAACCCCTGGTCGGGCTACCCGCTCTGGTTCAACCCTGACCTGGATGGTGGGTTTAGGAGCCGCGGCGATCGCCCTGGTTCTAGGCGCTTTAGGCCTAAGAGCATTACTCAGTCGCTTTTCCCTGCCCAGCCTGCCCGGTGTCCCCTCCTTGGAGGTTCCCGCTCCCCCTGGGACAGGGGAGGTGGCGGCCGATCCCTTTAGGGAAGCCGTCAATGCGGCCCAAAATGCGGCTAACCTGGCCCAAACCGCAAAAACTTCAGCGGAATGGCAGGTAGTGGCCGACTCCTGGGCCCAGGCCATTGCACTGATGAAGCAGGTGCCAGAGAGCAGCCCCAACTACGCGGTAGCCCAGCAAAAGGCGGTGGAGTACCAACCGAACCTGGCCTACGCCCAGCAGAATGTGCAGCGGCTTCCCTAGGGCTAGTAGAATAAGACGGTTGTATTCAGCCCCAAAGCCTTGATTGAACGCTATACATTGCCCGAAATGGGCGATCTCTGGACCGATGACTACAAGTTTAAGACCTGGTTGCGCGTTGAAATTGCAGTGTGTGAAGCCCAGGCTGAACTTGGTTACATTCCCCAGCAGGCCGTAGAAGAAATCAAGGCAAAGGCTAGGTTTGACCCCAAACGCATCCTTGAAATTGAGGCTGAAGTCCACCACGACGTCATTGCCTTTCTCACCAACGTCAACGAGTACGTTGGCGATGCAGGACGCTACATTCACCGCGGTATGACCAGCTCAGACATGCTGGACACAGCCCTCTCCTTGCAAATGATTGATAGCCTGCAGGTGATGCTGATCCACGGGGAAAATTTAATTCAGGCGATTCGTTACAAAGCCCAAGAGCATCGCCATACTGTGATGATTGGGCGCTCCCACGGAATTCATGCCGAGCCCATTACCTTTGGGTTCAAATTAGCAGGCTGGCTGGCGGAAATGCTACGGCATCGAGAACGGCTCACCCATCTACAAGACACCCTAGCCGTTGGCAAGATTTCCGGTGCCGTAGGCACCTACGCCAATATCGATCCCCAGATTGAGGCGCTGGCCTGTCAAAAGCTGGGCCTGCGGCCCGATACCGCTTCCACCCAGGTCATTTCCCGGGATATTCATGCTGAGTTCATGAATGCCCTAGCTCTGTTAGGAGCCTCCATAGAGCGATTTGCCGTAGAAATTCGCAACCTTCAACGCACCGACGTCCTAGAGGTGGAAGAGTTTTTCTCCAAAAAGCAGAAGGGGTCTTCTGCCATGCCCCACAAGCGCAACCCGATTCGTTCCGAGCGATTAACGGGGATGGCCCGTTTGTTACGGGGCAATGCCATGGCAGCCCTGGAAAATGTCGCCCTCTGGCATGAGCGGGATATTTCCCATAGTTCCGTTGAACGGGTGGCCCTGCCGGATAGCTGCATCCTGACCCACTTTATGCTGGTGGAAATGACCGGATTAATTAAAAATCTGCGAGTCTATCCCGAGAATATGGCCCGCAACCTAAATGTGTATGGCGGGGTCGTCTTTAGCCAACAGGTTTTGTTAGCACTGGTGGATAAGGGGCTAGCTCGGGAAGAGGCCTACGAGATCGTACAGAGCTGCGCCCACCGGGCCTGGAACACCGAAGATGGTAACTTTCGGCAACTGATTGAAGCCGACAACCAAGTGCGGGCCCATCTGTCCAGCACGGAAATTGACCAGTGCTTTGACCCCAATCGCCACCTGCGCAACCTAGACCAGATTTATCAACGCCTAGGGATTTAGGCGGGATTTAGGCCAGCTTGGCTGCATTGCCCCGGGCCCGGGCCCCTTTAGCTAGCTATCGCCCACCAGTCTCCACCCCAAAATTGCCCCCCCAGGGGGTTGAAATTTTGGCAAGGATCTGCTGAAATATGACATTGATAACGCTATATCAAAAAGTTCATCGGCATTGATTGATTGCAATGAACAACCTAGATTAATCCCTAGGATTCAGCCCTAGGCTGCTTTGGGAAGGTCGGGTTAATACTTGCAAGGTCTGTGCCAGAGCTTTTGGCTAGTCGTAATCTCCTTGTAATCTCCTGTATGTTATGGGTGAGTGAATACTCACCCAATTTTTTTGGGTGGCTGAACAGGGGTGAGTAAACCCCGACAAGTTGAGGGAGGCCCTGCGGATGAACGGACTTTTAAGCGCTATGCCCGATAGTCCGCTGTTGGCGTTCACCATTCTGCTGCTGGTCAGTGTTACCATTCCCCCTCTGTTTGAGCGGTTACGGTTGCCAGGCCTAGTGGGGTTGCTGGCTGCGGGCGTGCTGCTGGGCCCAAGCGTTACGGGTTTGTTAGATCCCGCTGGAGAGGTGGAAAAGCTGCTGTCGGACATCGGCAAGATTTACCTGATGTTTGTAGCGGGCCTAGAGATTGACCTGCGAGACTTTAAGAAAACCCGCAATCGTTCCCTGACCTTTGGTGCAGCAACCTTTGCCATTCCTCTCACCACAGGATTTGTCTTGAGTCGGGGCTTTGGTTTCGACTGGATTGCGGCGGTGCTGGTGGGGTCGTTGCTAGCCTCCCACACCCTCCTGGCCTACCCGATTGTGATGCGGCTAGGCGTCACTAAGGAAGAGTCGGTGACGGCTACGGTAGGAGCCACCATTTTTACGGACATCGGTGCCCTGCTGGTGCTGGCCATGTGTGTCTCGGCCCAGGCTGGGGAATTTTCAGGCCAGTTTGTAGTCACCCAACTCTTCTTACTGGCCCTCTTTTCAACGGTGGTGTTATTTGGCCTGGATTGGTTGGGCAAACAATATTTTCTTCGCAACGGCGATCGCGAGGGCAACCAGTTTCTCTTTGTTTTGGCCGCAGTATTTCTGACGGCGATTGGCTCTGAACTGGTCAATATTGAGGCGATCGTCGGGGCCTTTTTAGCCGGGCTGGCGGTCAATAATGTGGTGGGTAACAGCCCCGTCAAAGAAAAGGTGGAATTTGTAGGGGGTGTCCTGTTCATTCCCTTTTTCTTTATCTGCATGGGTCTGCTGCTGGATGTGCGGATCTTAGTGGAATCCCTCACCACCAACCTGGGCTTTACCCTAGCGCTTTCCCTAGCCCTGATCAGCAGTAAGTTGCTCGCGGCTTTGGCCGTGAAGCCTTTGCACCGGTATACCTGGTATCAGACCCTGACCATGTGGTCACTATCGCTGCCCCAGGTGGCGGCAACCCTAGCCGCTGCCGTGGTGGGTTTGAAACGGGGGATTTTGTCCGAGCTTGAGCTTAATGCTGTGATTGTGATGATGTTGGTGACCTCAGTGTTAGGCCCCCTGCTCACCTCCCGGTTTGCCGGTCATCTGATCACTCCCCAATTCTCCCCCACCAAATCGCTCTCGCTGTGGTTTGACGACTCAGCTTCGGTCACCGGGCCAGAGGGGTTGGCCACTGCCGATACAGCAGTCCTCTCCGCTCCCTTTACCGTGGTGGTGCCCATTTACAATCCAGTCACCCAACGCTACTTGATTGAAATGGCTGCCCTGTTGGCTAACCATGAACAGGGTCACGTCATCCCGGTAACCATTGCCCGAGCGACCGGGCATATGGATGATCCAGAACTGGTAGCGGCCCTGGGGCAACGCCGAAAACTGTTACAAAAGGCTGAACTGCTGAGCCAGGAATTCAACGCCCAGGCGTTTTCGGTGTTACGCATTGATGATGATGTGGCCGCAGGGATTACCCGTACCGCCCGTGAGCAAAATGCCAGTCTGATTCTCATGGGCTGGAGCCGTCGGGGACTGCGGGCTAAATTATTTGGCACCTTAATTGATGATGTTTTTTGGGCCTCCCATTGCCCGGTTGCGGTCGCTCGTCTTTTGGCCGAGCCGATTGATATCCACCGCATCCTGGTACCGATGAAACTAATTACGGCCCACTCTTTGCGAACCGCTCGGTTTGCTCAAATTTTTGCGGCCACCCATGCCGCCTCCGTAACCTTGCTCCATGTGGCCGATTACCATACCCCAAAGGATCAAATTCAGATCTTGGAGGCTGAACTGGCTAAGGTCATGGCCCCCGAACCGGCCATTAGCTGGGATCTAGTAACTATTACCAGCGATGACCCGGCTAGCGTCATTCTCGACACGGCCCAACACTACGATATGTTGGTACTACGATCGATGCGGCGACGCACCGCTGGCGGCTTGGCGGTCAGTGATGTGACCCATCGGGTGATTGACGAAGCCACCTGTTCCTTAGTGCTGTTTGGCGAGCCCCACAGCTAGTGGATTGGGCATGGGAAACAAAAAACCGGAAGGAAAATTTCCTCCCGGTTAACCACTAGCTAGACGGGTTCAAAGCTAGCGATATCTGAAGTTCCGATAGACTAGGCGAGAGTTGAACCCACGAGCACGAAGGAAGTTGACCACGGCCCCCGCATCGTTACGATCTGTGCAATCTGCCGCATTAATGAACTGCCCCTGGCGAGCACTTTCAAATCTAGGAGCGATCACACAGGTCAGACTACCGGGTAGACGATTGCCAGCCCCTGGGGTTAAGGATTGCCTCACCTGTTGAAGAGTATCTTCTCCACCAAATACGGCGGCCACCCAGGGAGCCATAGCACCGGAGGGAACTTCAGACTGACCACCAAAGCACTGCGGTCGATCTTCCGCTGGCACGTTAGTCACTAACGGAACCGAGGTAATTCTCGGCTCAGAGACCAGAACCGTTCCGTTGGCGTCAATCACCTCTAGGAGAGCCTGGCCGCCAGCCTGCAGTCGAACAAAGTAGCGAGCTGGAACATTATTCCACTGGCTGCCGCCAAAATAATTCACCCAGCATTCGTAGGGCGCCATGGCCTGTAGATCAGGGGTAGCCGGCTGGCCATTGACCAGGGTAATGCTGGTGGTCTTCTGGTAGACATTCATTTTGCGAATGTTGTCCCGGGGATCCCGGAAAACACGGACCGCGTAGTTCTGGGTTTCAAAACCTACCAGGGTACGGCGATCTAATGCGTCTATAACGGGATCCTCTGGCATATTGGGAGCAACAACCCCGCTGGCTGTCTCATTCACGTAAACTTGGTCAGTCGCCTGATCGATGATTTCTAACCGGGCTTGACTAGTGCCCCGGTTGTGACTAGCCCGGAAAATGACATTGCGACCATCCCGGGAACCAAAACTGTCGTAACTGAGGAAACCATCAGAGGTCACCGCGCCCCGAAAAACTGCGGGCTGCTGGTTTTGCTCTAATCGACTGGGGGCGGTGCGGCGGAAAACATTCATCACCGGGTTGCGGGACCCGGCGGGCGTAAACACCCGCACCGCGTAGTTAGGGGTGTTGAAATTAAGAATGGTTCTTTCCGCCTGGGCCACCAGAGTACCGGTTTCAGCCATGCCCCTGAGCGAAGGGGCTGTGGTCAAGGACGACGGGGTTAGGCTTTGGGCTGGGACTGTAAATGAAATGGCAAAAAAACCGGCTGCGAAGGCAAAGAATAAACGTCGCACAAGCCGCCTTGACCAAGGGTTGAGGCGGTAATTGGGCCAGGCTAGCTTCATGGAAATTGCTCCCTTACTCCTCACTTGAGAAATCCCAGTAGACCTTGAATGCTGGGAACTTTGAGGCACTGTGCCTCTTTTTCTCTAAATACGGCTGTAATTTTATCTAACTTTTGAAGAAACGCTCTGGGTTTTCAAAAAAATCTGCAAATTCAGGGGAGCCCCCCCAGGACGGCAGGGTGCGGCGGTATCTAGGATCCAGCCTTGAGCAGCGAGGCGATCAGTCACGGCGAGTTGCTAACGGCTAGAAACCACCTCTAAGTACCCTACTCAGGTGTCCCCAGGCTGATCTGGCCCTTGACTTAACTGCCGCAGCCAATGCTGAGCCTCTGGACTGAGGTCTACCGGCAAGGGACCGGAGCGAATGTGCAGATCGCGCTGGGGAAAGGGAACTTCGATGTGATGTTCGCGCAGACTGGCCTCGATGGCAAAATACAAATCGCTTTTAATGATCAGCTGCCGGTTGGGTTGGGCAATCCAGACCAGCAACTCAAAGTTAAGGGCGTTGTCGCCAAAGCCGAGAAAAAACACCTGGGGAGCTGGGGTGGCTAGGATCTCCCGATTTTTTTGGCAGGCCTGCAACAGGGCCAGTTTCACCTGCTCTGGGTCAGAGGCATAGGCCACCCCAACCGGAAGACGAATGCGGGACACTGGGTTGCCGTGGCTCCAGTTGATGATTTCATTGTCCAGAAAGCGGGAGTTAGGTACGATGATGGCCACTTGATCCAGGGTGCGGATTTCAGTGCTGCGAGAGCCAATGCGGGTAACGGTGCCCTTGAGATCGGCAAAATCGACAAAATCGCCCACCTGGATGGGGCGCTCGAACACAATCACCAAGCCGCTGACAAAGTCTTTCACCAGGGTTTGCAGACCAAAGCCAATCCCAATGCCCAAGCCACTGGCAATCAGGGCAATGGAGCTTAGGTCAATCCCCCAGAGTTGCAAAAGAACCACGGTGCCGAGTAGCAACAGCGTGTATTTGGACAGCACGGCGATCGCTTCCTGGGCCGCCAGACTAATGCCGGTAATACTCAGAAAGCGCGATCGCAGGATATTGGTGAGGGTATTGGCGGCGACCACCAGGGCTAACAGAGCCGCGACCAGCAGCAACAGGTCTAGGAGGGAGAAGGGGCGGTCCCCCAACAGCAGGCTGCGGGCAAATAAACCCTCGCTCAAGCTCCTAGATACCAGGTAACTAAACCGACGGCTAAAGGGGAACAGGTTAGCAATGTAGGTGATGGCTAGGAACCAAACCATGGCCCGCAGCACAAAAAGCACCAGCCGAAACAGGAACCCTAGGGCTGTCCCCTGCTCCTCTACCTCCTGGGGCCAAAAGGAAAACCGGCTGACTAGGGGTTTTAACCAATGCTGCCAAAGCCACCCCAGGAACCCGTGCAGAGCCAAGGCAATAGCCAGGGCGGCCAAAGTTCGCACCAAAGCTCGCAGCCAAAAGCCGGCTTGACGTTCAGCCTGCGCTTGGGCGAGGACTCGGTTCAGGGTATCAACCCAAATTTCAGCCTGGGCTTGGGGGGTTTTAGCGCCGCCCACCCGGGCGTCGGCCTGGGTGACGGTCATGATGTAGCGATCGCCCGCAAAAATAATCAGATTACTCAAGGAGTCAGACGGATCCCCTGTTTCAAAGGATCGAGTTTCTACCCTCACCTCCACCGGTTCCCCCTCCGCCAGTAGGGGGATGAGATTGGTCTCAATGGCATTCGCCCGCTCCACCGCCGTTAGATCCGCAGAACCGGGCACATCAAAGAGAAAGATCCCATCAATGAACACCGGCTCGGTGTCCGTGCCCTGGGCCAAGGACGGGAGGCTAACCAGGGATAACACCAGGGCGATCAGAAATCCGACTAGGCTGCACTGAAACCGTCGTTTAAAGGAGGCGAGTCTAACCGACATGGCTCTTTTAGCCTAAACACCGACCCCAGCATAGCGTCCCAGTTGGCTGTGAGGGGGCCATCATCCCGAATCCTCTCCATGGGACAGGACACCCAGGGCCTGGGTTCGCCTTCTCAAGCAACTCCGTTAGGGGCCAAAGCACATTTAATCAATAGGCGGGTGCCCTTGAATAGAAGATGGGGGTGGGGGTAGAGGGGGTGGCCCCCCCGACTTGGGGGCTTCGTCGTGAGCCGCTCAGCCCAACGGCGCAGCCCCCAACCCCCCTATTTACCATTAACTAGACACGACTACTGACCGACTAAACCGTCTCAACCTTAAGCTGGGGGGTGGGAAACCGGAACCCCGCCTGACGTAGGCGCTCCATGGCCTCACCCAGGCGATCGCAGTCGGCAATTAGGCTTACCCGAATGTAGCCCTCACCACCGGGACCAAAGGCATTACCTGGGGTCACCACTACACCGGTTTCCTGCAACACCGAGAGTGCAAAGTCCGTGGAGGTAGTATCGGGCGGGCAGGGCACCCAGAGATACATGGTGGCCTGGGGCTTATCCACCGTCCAGCCCAGGGAGGCAAATTCCTGAATTAGGAAGTCGCGGCGACTGGAGTAGCGATGTTGGACCTCCTCCAAATAAAAATCCGGTAGGGATAGGGCGGTTTCCGCCGCCCGCTGCAGGGCCGCGAAAATACCGTAGTCCAGGTTGGTTTTCAAGGTTCGCAAACCTTGGATCACCTGGGAATTGCCAACCACAAAGCCCACTCGCCAACCCGCCATGTTATAGGTTTTGGAAAGGGTGTGGAACTCGACCCCAACCTCCTTGCCGCCAGGAATTTCCAAGAGACTGGTGGGCTGGTAGCCATCGAAGGCCAGTTCGGCGTAGCACAGGTCATGCACCAACAGAATCTGGTGACGCAGGGCAAACTCCACCGCCGCCTCAAAGAACTCCCGGGGTGCCGTGGCCGCCGTGGGATTATTGGGATAGTTAAAAAACAGCGCCTTGGCCCGTTGGGCCACTTCCAGGGGAATTGCCTCAAAATCAATCAACCAGTCATTGGCAGAGCTGAGATAGAGGTGATAGATGTCGCCACCGGCGATCGCCGGCCCCCGAAAGTGAGCAGGGTAGGCGGGGGTGGGCACCAAGACCAAATCACCCGGATTGATAAAGGCCATCGCCAGGTGGGTGATCCCCTCCTTCGAGCCTAACAGAGGTAGGGCTTCCGCCGTTGGGTCAAGTTGTACACCATAGCGGCGAGCGTACCAGTCGGTAATGGCGGTGCGAAAGCTCGCCGTACCCTCAAAGGGAGGGTAGCCATGGGTACTGGTGTCGCTGATGGCTTGCCTGGCCGCCTCTACAACGGGGGCGGGAGTGGGGCCATCGGGGTTGCCCATGCCCAGGTCAATCAAATCCAAGCCCTGTTCCCGTGCCCGCGCCTTTAGCTCATCTAGGCGAGCAAAGACGTAGGGGGGCAGGGCGTTAATCCGCTGGGCAGGTTGTAG
Organism: Leptolyngbyaceae cyanobacterium M65_K2018_010; assembly: GCA_015295885.1. Lineage (GTDB taxonomy): Bacteria > Cyanobacteriota > Cyanobacteriia > Phormidesmidales > Phormidesmidaceae > Nodosilinea. The sequence continues at coordinate 9,457 of DVEE01000312.1, read as the reverse complement.
CCAAGTGAGGCTCATGAGGGCACCTCCGCAGTCCCCTGGGAGGGGGCCCCAGAGCGGGGGCGATCGCGCAGCTCTGGACTCAGGGGCGATACCATGGCCGCCATCAGGGCATCGGGAGAGACGGTAAACGGCAAGTGGTGAATATCCGAACCCTGTCGACAGGCAAACTCTGCGGCCCGCTGCAGGTCAGCCAGCGTCACCTCGGCCAGTCCCAAGTCCGCCAAGGACTTCGGCAAACCGGTGGCCTGGTAAAACTGAATCAACTGCTGGCGGGCAGCGATAGCCAAAGAGGATTTCCCGCCCATTTCCTCCAGGCGCAGTTGTACCAAAATGCCGTAGGCCACCTTTTCACCATGCAGAGCCCCATGGCAAGCGGGTAACTGAGTCAACCCATTGTGGACAGCGTGGGCCGCTACGGTACGGCACTGGGCCCCGCCAATCCCACCGACGACCCCCGCCAGGAGTACCGTGGCATCCACTACGTTGCGCCAATCCTCGCCCCCCCAATCCCGCAGCGCCGCGGGTGTCTTTTGAAAGAGAATATCCCTGAGTACCCGGGCCTGCTGCACAGCGGCGACCGTCAACGTTTGTTGGGAAGCGCCACTGCTGACGGAGGCTTCGTACCACTTGGCCAGGCCATCGCCAATGCCTGATACCAGCGTGCGACGGGGGGCCGTGCGCACCAGGGCATAGTCTAGAAGCAGTAGGTCAGGACAACGGGGTAGGGTCACATCGTAGCGAAAGGCCCCCGCCTCGCTGTACACATTCGATAGGGCGGTCCAGGCCGCACAGGTCGCCCCAGAGGTAGGCACCGTCACCACTGGACAACGGCGTTGATGGGCAACCAGCTTAGCGGTATCCAGGGCTTTGCCACCCCCCACCCCAATCACCACATCAGCCTGGTGAGCCTGGGCCAAAGCCCGCAGACGAGTCAGGCTAGCCTCGCAGCAGTCAGGTCCGTAGGTAGCAGTCTGCACGGCTAGGGCGGCGTGGGCTAAACTTTCGGCCCAGGGTTGTACTTGCTTCAGACTGTGGGCTCCTCCAATCAGGATTGGGCGCTGCCCAAGGGCCGCGATAGCAGAGGTTTGGCTGGCTAAAATGCCCTCCCCTCGGATAATCTGAGCAGGGGCAATCGCCAGGGTGGGAAGCGGTGCAGTGGTCATAGGCAAGGTGCAGGTGGGGATAACAATTATCAGGAACCATGGGAGAAAGCTGCAACCGACCCAGGCAGGGAGACTGGTAAGCCAGGCCCTAGCCTCCAGGGTCGTCCGCAGCCTAGGCTAATAAATCGGGATTAATCTGAACGATAAAGTCCTCTCCCGAGCCCTTGGGGGCCGGTTGAATTTGCCCTAGGTAAAGTAGCCGGGAGATCCCGCCCGGCTCATGGACCATGGCCCGGGCCCGTAGAGTAGCGACTTGCCCCGGCCCCCCTAGGCGATAGGGCTTAAAAAGATTGCTGGCGGCCTGTCGCAAAGTAGCTTCTAACGCTTCTGGGGTCACCTCTGGGGCCACAGCGATGACAATTTGACTGGCACCGGAGTCATAGACGGTGGTGTAGGGAGCGGCACCGGGAATAACCGTGCGGGTAAAGGGCTCGAAACTGAGGCCAAATAGACCCACGGTTAGAACCGCCGCGAAACCCGCTGCTCCCACCAGCCGAAACCGTATACCCCAGGACAATACAAAACCCAGGGCTGCCAATGCCCCCAGCGCCAGGGTAGCGATACCAGCCCACTGGGCTGCAATGGAAAACTCTGCTGGGCTGGGCATGGATCTAGATCTATGAAACCAATAGATTATTCAAGATACCGCAGAATCGGATGATCCCCGACGGGTTAGGCTGGAGCTCGATGACTCGCGGAGGGCCAATTCACAGCGGGCACACTTTAGATCCTACCAGCCCGGCTCGCCCATCGCCTAGGTATAGGTTAGGGAAAAGAGTTTAGGGCCCCATCAACGGTTGTAATGCCGTCCAAGACAAGGTACAACTTGAAGCCGTACTCCTAATGGAAATGGCAGCGGCTATGGTGACAGTGGCAATTCAGCAACCTAACCCACCTCGGTATAGTTCCCGGTACTGGGCAGGGGTGCTAGGTGCAGTGTGCGTGATCCTTTTGAGCGGCTGCGGATCCTCTAAGGTGTCCCAGTGCAACCAATTGGCGGAGGTGGTCAACCAAACCCAGGGGTTTATGCAGGATTTTGAAACGGAGATTCAAGCCTTTAGTGAAAATGCCGCCCAGGTCAAGAACCTGGATGATATCAAGGCTGCCGCTACCCAGTACACCACCGCCGTCGATAAAGTAGTGACCAATTTGGATGGTCTGGTGGGCGACCTGGAGTCCATATCCCTGAAGGATGAAACCCTCAATCAATTTCGCGGCAACTATGTAGAGGTGGTGAGGGGGTTTAGTGCCGCCCTCCAGGAAGCTAGCCAAGCAATGGATCTGGTGGTCAATGTCCAGTCCGAGGCGGAGCTCCCTGCCAAAATCGAAGAGTCTCAACAGCAAACGGTGAATGCGGTAGCGTCCATTGAAAGCCTCTCTCAAACTGAAGCCCAGTTGATTAATGAGGTGAATGCCTACTGCGGTGCGGCCCAACCAACGGCCAGCCCCACCCCACCGGCGACCACTCCTGCCCCTGGCCAGTAGCTGGCCACCTTAAGCAAGGGGGATGCCCAGCTGGTAAACCATCCAAAATGGCGGGCTTGGATCAGGAATAGGGAGGGTTTCCATCACTGTTTGAGCCTGCCCTAGAAGATTGCCAATATTTCAGGCTCTAGGCTATATTTTTAATTTAGGGTGAGACCCCTAGTACATATCTCACGGGCGTGGTTTACTCTACTTTCATCAACAGAGTTCCCGGTTTTTACAACCAGGAAACATCTTAAAGGTTCACTTTTCTGGTTCGATAGCTTTCTTTTTATCCAAGGAGCCACTACGAACTTCTGAAAGGCGAACGGTTCATCAGGGGCATATGTAATGGTAGTAATGAACGTCGTGAGCCAGCAGTCTGAAATTACCTCTCAACTTAAGGACGATTTATCCCGGGTAGTGGATAATAGCCCTGCCGATTGGATCCTACTCCATTTGGCTATGGGAACCATGAAAATGGGCGGTCATCGCTACGGAGCGTTCCTAGATGCCGCCACTACTGCCGCTAAGCTAGCTATTTATAGCACCTTTATCGAGCAGGGTGAAAATATCCGCAAAACCGGATTTCTTTACCACGTTGAACCCAAGCGGGTAAAGGCGATTGTTAAGGAAATTCAGGATGCGATCGCCGAGGGTCAGAGTCTAAAAGCACTGAATGACAAAGAACCCTTCTATTTGATAGCTCTCCCTTTTCTTTGGCAAGAGCGCTTCCCCTGCGGTGAGCATGAATCTCGTGTGCGGTTGCAGGGTTTAACCCCGGGTGAGCGCCGATCCATAGAAGACAGCCTGCCACCAGGATGTCCCAAGGCTCGCATTCTCGATCAGGTGGAGTTTAACGAGTTGATCGAGGTGCTCCACGAACTCTCCCAGGAAGAATTGCCGGAAAGTCAGCAAATGCCCTTTAGTGAGGCGCTGATGCTGCACATTAAATTTCGGCTGCTGCATTCGGGGACGGTGATCCAAATTGATTCACCCCTAGTCGATATTCCCCTCTTCGCCCTGACCACCGAGTCCTATTCTCCCAAGGAAGAGCGGGAGCGGGTCTTTGCCATGATTGACGATGTGGCTCGCTACTTCAGCATTCTGCAGGCCTGGGTCCGTCGGGAAGAAGGGGTGATGCGCGGGGTTGAAGTTTTCGACATCGATCTGGGGCGGCGCCAGGAAGCCCTGGACGAACTGGACGTGCTACTGCGGGCATGGGCCGACAAATACCACCAAGATGGAGGTTATCCTATGTTGCTGCAGTTTGCCGCCGGTACCCGAGAGTTTGACTAGCCGCCGCTCGATCTCCCGGTTCAGAGGGCACGACTCGGGCGACTACAGTTTGCTCGGCAAGGCAATTCCTCGTTTCCTTAACCCAGCTTCTAGATCCCTAAGAAGCTGGGTGTCTTTTTCTACCAGGGGATTGGCGGCAGCAGGAGCAAGTGGTTCCCCCTTTAAAAACTCAAAGGCAGCCCGGAACTGATCGGGGGTAGCTGGCACTGGGGCCTCCAAATGGGCCGGAATGATGCGCTCAAACTGCCAGGTAGCGACGTGGTTGACCCAGGCTAATACCTCCTCTGGGCCGCGGTTAAAAATTAATTCCTTAAGAATAGGGGCAACGGCAAGTCGGCCCTGGTTATGCAGGGCTTGGAAGGAGTCTTGCCAGCCGGGTTGCCAGCGGAAGGGATAGCAGCCCAGGTAATTTTTCCGGGATCGATCCGGCGCTTGTTGAGCAGTCTGAATCATTTCTGGCAGGGTCGCCACCGCTAGGGTACTGGGCCGAAAGTAAAAGGCAAATAGAGCGATGCGCTGCCAGCCCTTGCGCCGATTCGCTGGGGTATCCTCGATCCGGTCCTTGGGGCTATCTTTGGCGTGGAACAACAGAGGATAGGGATCAAGCTGGAGAATCGCCGGGGGATCGGCGGGAATGGAAACCACGGCGTCGGTGACCATCAGGGTACGACTGGCTCGGTGAAAGCAGGCGGTTTCGCTAAAGGGGCCAAGCCCCAGGGAAATCGGCGGCAACCAGGCATAATCCACCTGGTCGGCGAAGGCGGCCTGGGAACTGTTAGCGGGTAATAGCTGGGTGCGATCCCTGGGCAACCCTAACCAGGGTAGGGGCAAATTCAGGGGAAAACTCCACTGGTTAGGGGTGACATGGACCTGGGCTTGGGGAAAGCGGCGGGCAAAGGGGCCGACGAACACCTTATGCTCAATGCCGGTGACCGTGGAGAGAATAATGTGCTGGACCGGCCCGTAGCGATCCTCCAGCTCCCGCATCAGGTCGATACACTGGGGGGTGGGGGCCACCGGGGCGTAGACCAGCAAGCCCGAGGGTGCTAAACGCACCACCGTCATGCGGATGGGAACCACCACATAGAAAATGCCCTGGAATTGCTCAAAGGTCCAGACGGTTTCGGGAACAACCTCTAGTCTCAGGGTAGGGCGCTGACCGTAGGGGTAGAGGGGCACCATCGGCCAAAAGGGCCAAGCCGTAGGGCGGCGGTTGGGTTTCGAGGCGGATTGACCAGGAAGCATCAGGATTCGGCGATATCCCTCTGGGGAAGAGGCGGGGGAATGATGTCTATTCGATGTCTATTCTAGGATGTGGCTGCAGCGCCCAGGGCTAGACCGCGGCGGATACAATTTAGGGGAGTAGCCCGATCGCCACCCCCATCTAGTCGTCTACACTCCCCAGCCCTGCTATGTTAAAGGACTTGCCACTAAAATCCCTTAGCCATTGGTGGCTAGTGCTGGTGATGGGGGGGGTCACGATGCTCGGTATCGACGCCATCGTAAACCTCTGGGCAGAGAAACTTTGGTTTCAGGAGGTGAATTATCTAGAGGTCTTTGGGCTACGCCTGCGATCGCAGTTACTGCTCGGTATTATTCCTATCTTGCTCACTCTGTTTTTCACCTGGGCAAACCTGGCCCTAGCCGAGCGAGCTAGTCCCCTCGCTCCCCCTGAAGAGGCCCCCGCCCGAGTCCGTAGCTTGGGGCTAAGGGGTCTATTAGTGCTGGGCTTAACCCTGAGTTTCCTATTGGGGGTGCAGTTAATTTATCAGGGCAAGATTGCCGCTGATTTTTGGCAGCAAACCAGTACCCTCTACGAATCCAGCTCCCCCTTACCCCTGTGGCCCAAGTTACAGTTGCTGAAGGGGGTGGGGCAAATTTTGATCACCCGACCCTGGTTACTGCTAGCCCTGGGCATGAGTACCGTGGCCTTTTTAGTTTCCCCAAGACGATTGGGGCACCTGGCCGCCATGCTCATGAGCCTAGGGTTTGGGCTAGTGTTGGCCAAGCAATGGCCGACGGTGCTGTTAGCCCTGAACCCAGTGACCTACGACCAGGTCGATCCCATTTTCAAGCAGGACATTGCTTTTTACATCTTCCAGTTACCGCTGTTGCATTTGCTGGAATTCTGGAGCATTGGCACCCTCTTTTTCACCTTGGTCAGTGTTTACCTGGTGTACTTACTCACCCCTAACAGCCTCAGCCAGGGGCGGTTCTATGGCTTCTCTTTGCCCCAGCAACAGCACCTCTACACCCTGGCGGGGCTACTGTTTTTAGCCACTAGCTTTAGCCATTGGTTAGGTCGCTACGAAATTCTCTACTCCCAGGAGGGTGTGGTCTATGGCGCCGGCTATACCCATGTCCATGTTCAGTTGCCGGTGCAGTGGACCCTAACGGTGTTGACGCTGGTTCTAGGATTGGTGTTTCTTTGGCGGGGGTTACTGTGGACGCCGGGTTACCTCAACCCCAAAACCTCCCCAGCTAGGGCCCCAGCCCCTCAGTTCTACCTGGGTTGGTGGACTGGCTTAAGGGGAACCCGTCTATTGCTGGTGGGAATTTGTGGCTACCTGGCCCTAACCCTGTTGGGCTTGGTGGTGGCCCCCATGGTGGTTCAACGACTGGTGGTCCAGCCCAACGAGCTGCAGCGGGAGCGTCCTTACATCGTCAATTCCATTGCCCTCACCCGGGCCGCCTTTGACCTGGAGGCCATCGACTCGGAACCCTTTGACCCCAGTGGTGAACTCACCGTTGAAGACCTCCAGAAAAACGACCTGACCCTGGAAAATATTCGCCTCTGGGATCCTCGTCCTTTACTGGAGAGTAACCGCCAACTGCAACAAATTCGGCTGTACTACGAGTTTAAAGACGCGGACTTTGACCGTTACAACATCTTGAACCAGGAACGCCGCTCGGAGCGCCGACAGGTGATGATTTCAGCCCGGGAACTGAACTACGAGCGGGTGCCGGAAATTGCTAAAACCTGGGTCAATGAGCACCTGGTCTACACCCACGGCTTTGGCTTTACCATGAGTCCGGTCAATACCGCGGGCCCCGATGGTCTACCGACCTACTTTGTGCGTGGCATCGACAACATTCCCAGTAGGGAGGAGGTGAGGCAAAGTATCCCCATTGGCGACCCCCGCCTCTATTTCGGGGAGCTGACCGACACCTACATCATGACCAACACCCAGGTGCTGGAACTCGATTATCCTAGCGGCAACGAGAATATCTATACCTCCTATCTGGGACGGGGCGGCATCAATCTGGAGAGTCAGTGGCGTCGGCTTTTGTTTGCCCGCCACCTGCTGGATTGGCGCATGCTGTTTACGGAAGACTTTACTGCCGATACCCGCTTGCTGTTCCGACGCAACATTACGGATCGGGTGCGGGCGATCGCGCCTTTCCTGCGCTTTGACACCAACCCCTACCTGGTCACTGTCGATATTGGTGATGCCTCTCGCCAGTGGGGCACCGGGCCCAGCCACGGTGGTCCTCCCCCCGCTAGTATCAACCTGGAGAAGTTCCGCGATCGCGACCCTAATTTTGTGCTAGAAAACTTCAATACCCAGACGGGGGATAACTACCTCTACTGGATTATTGACGCCTACACCGTCAGCGCCCGTTACCCCTACTCGGATCCCGGGGAAAACGACTTCAACTATATCCGTAACTCCGTCAAGGTTGTCGTTGATGCCTTTAACGGAGCCGTTAGCTTTTTTGTCGCCGAGCCCAACGACCCGATTATCCAGGCCTGGAGCAGGGTCTTGCCGGATATGTTCTTACCCCTGGATGCGATGCCGGACAACCTGAAAGACCACATCCGGTACCCCCAGGATCTCTTCTCGGTGCAGGCGGATTCTTTGATGACCTACCACATGACCGATCCCCAGGTGTTTTACAACCGGGAAGACCAGTGGCGGGCCCCAACGGAAATCTATGCCAGCGAGACCCAGCGGGTAGAACCCTACTACCTGATCATGAAACTCCCCCAGGAGGCGACCGAAGAGTTTATTCTGCTGCGACTATTCACCCCTTCCCAACGCAATAACCTGATTGCCTGGCTGGCGGCCAGATCCGATGGAGATCGCTACGGGCTGCGCCTGCTCTATCGTTTCCCCAAGCAGGAACTGGTGTTTGGCCCCGAACAAATCGAAGCCCGCATTAACCAAGACCCCGAAATTTCCCAGCGCATCTCCCTCTGGGATACCCAGGGATCTCGGGCCCAACAGGGTAACTTGCTGGTGATTCCCATTGAGCAATCGCTACTTTACGTTGAGCCCCTGTATCTGGTGGCTGAGCAAAACCAGCTTCCCGCCCTAACCCGGGTGATCATGGTGTACCAGAATCGCATTGCCATGGCTCCCACCTTGCCGGCAGTGCTTTCGGCGGTCTTTCTAGAACCGCCTAGACCCACGCCCCCGATTTTGCGCGAGTTAGGAGAAGATCCCATCGACGCCGAAGCCACCTCAGTCCCAGCCCTTAATTTGCCGGATAGCCCGGTTTCTGCCCCAGCCAGCGAAGCGGAAAATTTACTGGCACCGGCAGGCCCAGGTGGTTCGGAATGAAGCGCCCCCAAGAACCTCCTGCTCAGCTATAGCCAGTTGGGTGAGGGGGCATCATCCCCTGACCTGGATGCTCTAACCAAAGGAGTCTTGAGCCAAGCGGTGCCGACCGACCTGGTAGATCAGCAACAGCGCCACAATCAAGCCTACCAGCCCCGCCGCTATGGTGCTGATCATGGCATAGAGCGTCACCATATTGGCTGGGGTAATCAAGGCACCTGGCCCAGCCAGCTGATTCGGCGTAACCACCGTGGCGCCCTGGGGGACGGTCAGCATCTGCACGGTTAAGGTAGTGACCCGCCAGAGAGCGAACAGAGTCGAGATCACCACAATCAGTAAGTTAGTGAGCAACCCGATTTTCAGGGTGCGCTTAACCGCGGGCTTAGAAGGTCGCCGGTCAGCATGCTCTAGCCTAGCGGCTAACCTGATATAGCGAAAGCACCAATAGATGCTGAAAAGCAGCACTATCAGGCAGAAAATCGCCAACCACAGTCCCGGGCCAAAGCCTCGCCCCTGCTGGGAGGTGAAGATGCGCACCACCACCACTAGCAGAGGAATAAAACCCAATACCCCCTGCAGCACCACCCCTAACCAACCCAGTTGACGACACCAGCGGGCGATCTGCTTAGGGGTTGGACTAGAGGACTGGGGGTTCAAAAAACTCAATGTAGTCTAAAAAACTCACTATAGCTGGAGTATACACCCGTCATTCATGGAATTGATGCGCCTTGATAGACAATCCCAACGGTGGGGCTTTTGTAGAGACACCCCAGGACCTGGGGCGAGTACCCTGCAGCAGAAATAGGGCTACCCTTTGTGCGGCTGAACAGCCTGGACAAAAGGAGATTCCCTTTCTGCCTGCTGCTTTGCACGGGCTACGCCCTACCTACGGGCAAAGCCCTATATCCCCCTAACTTCTGCCTTCAGGTACTAGGTGGAGCCGTGACTCCAGACATGCACCCTGGGATT
>DVEE01000538.1 GCA_015295885.1 Leptolyngbyaceae cyanobacterium M65_K2018_010 | reverse complement strand
CGGTTGGCCTCACCCGCAAACCCCTCTGCCAATGGCATGATTAAAACTTGAAGGTTGTCCAGGTGAAGTTTTGGCTGTTGTTCGGGTGCGTCAGCACGTTAATCCGCTCAGTGAAAGGTATCAAGCGCCGGTGGCTAGGCCCGCCTGGGAACAGGTGTATCGCCGGCCGCACCAGCCCCTACACCTCGACATGGGTTGCGGGAAGGGAATTTTTTTACTGCAAATGGCTCAGTTGCAACCAGAGTGGAATTTCCTGGGCTTAGAAATTCGCCAACCGGTGGTGGAACAGGCCCAAAAACGACAGCAAGCCGACGGGCTGGAAAATCTCCATTTTCTGTTTGGCAATGTCAACATTTCCTTTCGGTCGCTGATGGAGAGTTGGGGCGATCGCAATCCTCTGCAACAGGTGTCTATCCAGTTTCCTGACCCCTGGTTCAAGAAACGTCATCAAAAACGTCGGGTCTTGCAACCGGCCCTGGTGAATGATCTGGCGGAGTTTTTACCGACCGGTGGCCGGGTGGTGATTCAGTCGGATGTGGAGTCGGTGGCTTGGGAAATGGTCCAGCGATTGGCCAGCCAGGGCCAATTTCAGCGCCAGGGCCAGGGTTGGTTGGCGGCTAGCCCCTTCCCCGCCCAGACCGATCGGGAGCGGGTGACCCTAGCCCAGGGCCTGCCGGTTTATCGGGCAATTTTCGTGCGGCAGTAATGGCCAGGGGGGAGCCCCTGGTGTGAGCCCTCAGGCCCAGGACCGCCCGGTTTGCCATTGCCTGTTAGCCATCCGATCCATTGCCAGCCCAGGGGCGCCGCAGGTGCAAGGGCAGATGGTTACAGTCATTGAACCGGCGGACAAAGGGGCCGTAGTCCATCAACTCCACCAGGGATAGGGCGGTCACGGGCATGGCCAGGCGATCGCGGTAGCGCCCCACATCCACCCCCAGCAGGGTACAGAGCATAATTCGCAGGGTGGCCTTGTGGGAGACAATCAGCACATTGCCGTTGGCGTAGGTCTCTTCGATTTCGGCCAGCACATCGGAACTGCGGCGGGCCACCTGCATGCCCTTTTCGCCCTGGGTGGGGCTATTCCAGGCGGGGTCCGCCAGCCAGCGGATGTAGTCGTCATGGAAGGCCTGATTGACCGCAGCGGGAGCCATCCCTTCCCACTTGCCAAAGGAGAGTTCTCGCAATCCCTCGCGGCATTCAAAATCCAAGCCCGTGGCTCGGCACAGGGGTTGAATGGTCTCAATGGCGTGGTTAAGGGGGCTGCAAAACAGTCCTTGCCAATCCATTTGGTAGTAGGCCTTGGCGAAGAAATCGGCCATCTGCTGGCCGCGATCGGTCAATGACACCCCATCCCGACTACAGTAGCGACCGGTGCGACAGTACTCGGTTTCGGCGTTGCGGAGCAGGTAAAGCCTCAAGGGCATGGTGTCCTATCCTCAGGTGGAAGGCAGCGATCGCAGGGCGTCGCTGAGATGGGAGCGATCGGCGATGGTGTGGAATAGGGGACCGCGCTGAGCCAGTTCCACCACGCTGACGGCGGCTACAGGCATATCCATGCGATCGCGATAGCGGCCCACATCGATACCCAACAGGGTGCACAGCATAATCCGGATGGTGGCCTTGTGGGAAACCACCAGAATATGCCCCAGGGAGTGGGTATGTTCAATTTCGTCGAGGACCTGGGCCGAGCGGCGGGCAATATCTACCGCCCGTTCTCCCCCTACCGGTGCGTACCAGGCTGGGTCGGTTAGCCAGGCCACGTACTCATCGTGGTGCTCCCGATCCACGGCGCTGGGGTGCATGCCCTCCCACCGGCCATACATGACTTCCCGCAGACCCTCTCGCAATTCCATCGGCATGCCGACCCGGTCGCACAGGGGTTGGGCCGTTTCTACCGCTCGCCTGAGGGGGCTGACGTAGGCCGCCGTCCAGGGCAGGGCCGCGTAGGTGTCGGCAAATTCCTCCGCCATCGCGACCCCCTCCGGGGTGAGTCCAGGGTCGTTTTCCGGCATGCCGCAGTAGCCTCCGGTCAGACTGTAGGCAGTCTGACCATGGCGAAGAAAATAGAGAAATACGCCCATGGAGTTGTCACCCTAAACGGGGATCCAAATGCCCTCACCCCAAGCTCTGGCGGGTCTGGCTAGGGGCTCTCCCCTACTCTAGCTTACCGGTTTCCACCCACCATGACCCTACCCACTCCTGGGGTATCGCTCTCCCCTACTCCAAATCTCGCCGCCCCTCTAGGGCCCGGGCCAGGGTAACTTCGTCGGCGTACTCCAAATCCCCCCCCATGGGCAAGCCAAAGGCAATGCGGGTGACCCGGGTAAAGGGCTTGAGCAACTGGCCGACGTAGAGGGTCGTGGTATCCCCCTCAATGCTCGGGCTAATCGCCAAGATCACCTCTTGAATGCCTTCCCGGTGGACCCGATGTACCAGGGGGCCAATGGTGAGTTGCTCGGGGCCAATGCCATCCATGGGCGAAATCAAACCGCCCAGGACGTGGTACTTGCCTCGGTATTCGCGGGTTTTTTCAATGGCAATCACATCTCGGGAATCGGCCACCACACAGAGGGTCTGGGCATCGCGACTGGTGGACCGACAGATGTCGCACACCGGGTCCGCGGAGAGGTGAAAGCAGATCGAACATTGACCCACCTGGGCCTTGGCCTCTAGCAGGGCCTGGGCCAGGGCCTGCACCTCGGCCTGGGGTCGCTTAAGGATATGCAGGGCCAAGCGCTGGGCTGATTTGGGCCCAACTCCAGGCAACCGCTGGAGTTCTTCAATCAGTCGGGCCAAGGGACGGGTGTAAATGGTGAGACTCCTGGTTAATCCATTGTAGAAGCATTGTAAGGGGCGATTGTGGCGATCGGTGGCCC
>DVEE01000268.1 GCA_015295885.1 Leptolyngbyaceae cyanobacterium M65_K2018_010 | reverse complement strand
GGCGGGTACCATTGCGCCAGGTAGTCAATAATGATGGTTTGGATGGTGGCGGCTACTACCTCTGGGGCAGGGGCCGCATCAATGGTAACTCGACCTTCGGGCCGTTGCTGAGCCAGCGCTTCAAAGCCCTGCTGCACTCGGCGGTGAAAGGCTAGGTTGGCTTGCTCCATACGATCATGGCGGCCCCGTTGGCGGGCCCGGGCCAGGCCGGTTTCTACCTCTAACTTCAGCCACAGGGTTAAGTCGGGTCGAATACCCGCCGTGGCGACCTGATTCAACTGCCCAATCAGATCTAGATCAAGGCCGCGGCCATAGCCTTGATAGGCCACGGTGGAGTCGGTGAAGCGATCGCACAACACCCAACTGCCACGAGTCAGGGCGGGCTTAATAACCTCTTCAATGTGCTGGGCGCGATCAGCAGCGTAGAGTAAAAGCTCGGCCCGATCGGCCAGGGGGCCGGCCCCAGGGTCATCCAGTAAAAGCCGACGTAAACCCAACCCCAACTGGGTACCCCCCGGTTCCCGGGTGGTCAAGACCTGGGAAACCAAGCCCTGCTGTTGCAAGCCCTTGAAGCGAGGGTGGCCTAGCAAGCTGGTCTGGAGCCGCTTTAGCTGAGTCGATTTGCCGCAGCCCTCCACCCCCTCAAACACAATCAATTTACCCAACATAGAGCCTGGCCTGCTTGGAGACAATCCGACCTAGAACCGGGAGGGACCCCAGGGAGGCATAGTCCTCGCTATAGGTTACCAGGGTTGAAAAAGTCCGGCGGTCTGGTCTAAATCTGAAAGTCTGGGGTTAGACCCTTCCTCAGAGCTGAGGTGACAGGGCTCAGGTGAATTGCTGGCTGAGATTGACCGGGTCATGGACGGTGATTTTTTTCTTGTAAATAGAAATCATCCCTTCCTGGCGCAGGTCCCCCAGCAGACGAGTTACCGTAACCCGGGTCGAACCAATGGCCTCGGCAATGGCCTGGTGGGACAGCTTCAGGTCAATGGTAATACCATCCTGACTGGGTACGCCAAAATCGCGGCACAGAATCAATAAAAAGCTCACCAATCGGGAGCCCATATCCCGGTGAGCCAGGGTTTCAATCATCATCTCAGTTTGCAAAATTCGGGAAGACAACCCTCGTAGCATCAACAGGGCCAACTCTGGATTCTCCTCTAGGGCCTGTTCGACCTGTTCAATGGGAACCGACAACAACTCCACCGGCGTAAAGGCCACGGAATGGTAGAAGCGGTCAGAACGGTTACCGGTGATCAGAGACAACACCCCAAAGACACTGTTCTCCCGCAACAGGGCAACGGTGATTTCTTCCCCAGCCTCGTACACCCGTGAGAGTTTTACCGCTCCCTTCAACAAAAAATAAACCCGCTCTGCTGGATCCCCTGGGAAGAAAATAGTCTTACCCCGGTCGTAGGACTCCACTACCGGAGGGAATGCTCCCCCTGACAGCTGACGAAACACATTGGCAAGCGGTTTATCTTGAATCACTACCATAACGTTTTGCTAAGGCCACCGTTAAAACCAAGCCATTTCCCATAGAGCCATCGATGCCTCCTGCATCCTTATCTACAGCCTAGTTTGAGGCCCTATTTGCCCCCTAAGCTTAGGGCAAGTTTTTCACCTTGGCACAACCGATAATGCAAACGTTCCATGACTTTAGAACAATTAACCTCAACTAGTTGTAGACCGTTTGTATAGCACAATACTTTCTTCCGCCTCGCCGCCTATCTTTGCCAAGTCCCCACAAAATCTTTGAATTCGGGTGCCCCCGGCTGTTCTCCTAACCCAGAACGCCGGTATCCATAGAATCCCCTAGAAATCGCTGTATTCCCCTCAAAGGGCCAGCCTCGTTATACCCGACTTTTTTTGTCGGGTATGTTTGATTGGATCTTCCCCCCTGTGCTAAGGTGCGGCTACCTAGGGAAAAGGCGGGCTTTCCTGCTAAGCCGTTGCCTTCCCCAGGGATTATTTGAGTTGTTAGTGATTGTTTAAGTTGTTTACGTCCCTCGGGCACAGGAAAGTCCATGACGCCGTCTATCCAGAACCTAGCTACCACTGTTACCCCTACCTTTACCGCTCTCCAATGCCGAGAATGTGGAGAGACCTACGAACTGGGCGCCAAACATGTCTGTGAAGATGTCTGCTTTGGCCCCCTCGAAGTAGCCTACGATTACGATGCCATTCGGCGTCGGGTCAGCCGCCAAACCATCCAAGCCGGCCCCCTGTCGATCTGGCGTTATAAGGATTTTTTGCCGGTCAGTTCCGACCATCTGATCGATGTGGGCACCGGCATGACCCCTCTGGTACGGGCCAATCGGTTGGCTCGGCGCTTGGGGTTAAAGGAGCTTTACATTAAAAATGACGCTGTCAACATGCCCACCCTGAGCTTCAAAGATCGGGTGGTGTCTGTGGCCTTGACCCGTGCCCGTGAGCTAGGCTTTACCACCGTATCCTGTGCCAGTACCGGTAATTTAGCCAACTCTACGGCGGCGATCGCCGCCCATGCTGGCCTCGACTGCTGCGTCTTCATTCCCTCAGACTTGGAAGCGGGTAAGGTATTGGGTACCTTAATTTACGGTCCCACGGTTATGGCGGTCCACGGCAACTACGACCAGGTCAACCGTCTATGCTCTGAGGTTGCCAATACCTACGGCTGGGGCTTTGTCAACATTAACCTGCGGCCCTACTATTCCGAGGGGTCTAAAACCCTGGGCTTTGAAGTGGCTGAACAGTTGGGCTGGCGTTTGCCCGACCACATTGTGGCGCCCCTCGCCTCAGGGTCCCTGTTCACCAAGATCTACAAGGGCTTTCAAGAGTTTATTAAGGTAGGCCTAGTGGAGGATCGGGCGGTGCGCTTTAGTGGTGCTCAGGCGG
>DVEE01000142.1 GCA_015295885.1 Leptolyngbyaceae cyanobacterium M65_K2018_010 | reverse complement strand
TCATTTTCCTGGTGAATTCCGTGGTGTTTTTGTTGCTGGGGGACCAGGTGCTGTTTCCCTATTTTATGGAGCATATCGGCACCAGTTTGGTGGCTATTGTCGCGGCGGTCCTGTCACGGGCGGTGGCGATTTTCGGCTTTAGTGCCCTGAGCGGCTGGATCACCGGCTGCCCAATTCCCTGGGCGGAACAAACGGTGCTGGGGTGGGTGGGCCTCAGGGGGTCGGTGGCGATCGCCCTGGCCCTGAGTATTCCGGATTTGGTGAGCGATCGCCAGCAAATTATCTCAAACTCCTTTGGCGTCGTGCTGTTTACCTTGCTGATCCAGGGGTTAACCACCAAGCCCCTGCTGGATCGCCTCAATGGGTTAGACAACTCCCAGCATCATCAGCAATACCTGGAACGGCTGGCCCAGCAGCAGGCCCTTAAACGGGTGCTGCAGTACCTGAACAACGGGGAGATTGCTGCCACCATTGGTTCAGAACCCTACCAGCAGGAACTGGGATGGGTAAAACAGCAACTCCACCAGCTTGACCAGGAATTAGCCAGCCTAAAGGGAAAACACCCTGAAATCGAAGCCTGGATCTTGCAACAGCACCAAGATCAGTTGTTGGCCCTAGAGGCGGCCACCTATACCGACTGGGTTCAGGCAGGATGGCTCAAAACTATGCCCCCCTTAAGTCTGCCAGGGGCCTTCGAGGAAATCCGTGCCAGCCTAGCCCCTAGGCCCAGTCCTCTGGATACTGACCCTTGAAGCCCCTCACCTAGGAGGTCACCATCGAGGTTTTGGGACGGGCAAAAATCATCCGCCCAGCGGAGGTCTGGAGCGACCCTGTGACCACGACCTCCAACTCCTCGCCAATGTAATCGCGGCCTTCTTCCACCACCACCATCGTGCCATCGTTGAGGTAGCCCACTCCCTGGGAGGGTTCCTTGCCTTCCTTAAGAATTTTCAGGTCAATATCATCGCCGGGTAGGTAGGAGGGACGAATCGCCTGGGCCAGGTCGTTGATGTTGAGCACCTGCACCTCCTGAAAGCTGGCCACCTTATTCAAGTTGTAGTCATTGGTGAGCAGGGTGGCGTTGAGTTCCTGGGCCAGTTTCACCAGTTTGGCATCCACCGTGGCGATATCGTCGTAGTCTTCGGAGTGAATCAGCACCCGGTTGGGGTAGGCTTCGCGGATGCGGTTCAGAACGTCTAAGCCCCGACGACCCCGATCCCGCTTTTGATCATTGGCGGCATCGGCCACCTGCTGTAGCTCTTGCAGCACAAATTGAGGCACCAGTAGTTGGCCCTCCAAAAAGCCAGTTTCCAACAGCCCTTCAATGCGGCCATCAATAATGCAACTGGTATCGAGAATCTTGGTTTTAGAGGGTTTCAGGGTACCTTCCGCGACCAAGGTAGATTCCAGGGTACTGGGACTAATTAATTGCAGCAGTGACCGCCCGTGGGTATCGGCCAAGTTCATGCCTGATACCGCAAACAGCACACTACCCAAAACTGCGGTCATCGGCTTGATGAAGCCAAACTCCGCCGGAATGGGCAGCAAAAATAGCGGTGCCAGCATTAAATTAGCGATCAGCAGGCCCAGGACTAACCCAATGGCTCGGGTCAGCAAGCGATCGGGCGGCAATTCCTTAATCTGCCGTTCCAGGCGACGATAGCTGGTCTGGATTACCAATCCTACGCCCGTGCCAATCAGCCCTCCAAACACAGCGGTGACAGTGCCTAAACCTTCCAGGTTGGTGACCTGGGCTAAAATCCGATCGGGCAGTAGATCAATGCTGTAAAACCCAATCCCTGCCCCAGCTAGGATGAATGAAAGAACAATAAGTGTATCTAGCATGGTGTTGTGCCGCTTGGACTGTGGTTTCCGGCGGATGAATGAGAACCTACCTGGTTACCTGTACTAGTGTAATCTTTTGATTTAGAACCGTCTGAGCATCCAAACTGGCAAAAGTATACCGCTAATCCTTGCTGGCCTCTGCAAGGGTTGGGCTGGGTCAGCCGCTGGGATGCCTGACGCGGCTCAGGTCTCGATTCCTCAGAGCTATCTACATTCGATTTCCCCCGCGCCCCGCAGCCTGCGGCCTAGGGGATGATGCCCCTTGGGCATGGGGCTACCTAGGGCTGATTTCAGGTCAAGCCGTCTTGCAGCTGTCCCACCGGTCCACCACCTCACCCACTCATGACCGATCACCACCGGGATCTTACTTTCCCCCTGATCCCTAACCACAGGGCATCTATCCTGATCGAGAAACCGGGGTTCTAGCCAGACTGTACCGATGCTTTAGCGGTGGCTGAGACGCACGATCCAATAGCTAAGGGCCAGGGAAAAAATGGCGATCGCAAGGCCGATCAAGGTGGTGCCCGAGATCTTGTTCAAATCCAGAATGATAATTTTCCGACCTACAGCGGTTAGGGCCGTGGCAATGACCAACTCGACTTGAACCACATGACTGCGGATGTAGGCGGTGATGTTCTCCAGGATTTCCAGGGCAATCAGCACACTCAAAAAGAGGCCAAAAATATCGACCACTGGCTGCCCTAGAAACTGCCCCGGAGAGGTGGATGAGATGGAATTGAAGAGCACAATGGCCAGGTCAACCACCATCGCCAGGATGACCACAATCATGCCCAGGGATAGCACCTTGGAAACAGTCCCTTCAAACTGGTGCAGTCGCCTAAGGAAGGTATCGTTTTTCAACTGTCTGCCCAACTGCCTGACCCAGTGAACCATCTGTTGAGGCCGTCGTTAAAGGGATAAGCACGCCAAAAGCCTCAACAATCTTACCGAATTAGGCCTCCCCTTCCCTCAGACCTGGCCCTAAAGATTAAGGATTTTGAGCATCGGCGAAGACCTGTGTTAGGCTACCAAAATAATGCAAACTGTGTGTCCTGACGCCAAAACTGAGCGGCAGGGCATTTTTTTGCGCCCACCGCCCCCTGACCTCAGCCGCTGCCTGAGAAAGCAGGGGGATTTTGTAACAAGTTCGCAATATTACTTAAATTTATGTTACATTAACTGAAGTTCAAAGGTAATCTCTATGACCTCTAATGGCTATACCGTCGAGGACGGCAATCGGTTGAACAATTACGCCATTGAACCCAAGGTGTATGTGGACGACACCGAGCGCTTTGGTTTCAATGCCTATGCGGAGAAGTTAAATGGTCGTCTGGCGATGATTGGGTTTGTCTCCGCCGTTGTATTTGAGGCCCTGACCGGACACGGCATTATCACCTGGCTGACCAACCTGTAGGTCTTACTTCCGGTTTCACCCCACAGAATTTAGCCCAGCCCGGACCCTCCTCCGGGCTTTTTAATGGCCCGTTGGGGTGAGTGTTCAGCCCGCTCGCCTGGGGCCAGGGGCAGCGATCAACGACTCGAACCGCTAGGGTTTAAATTAGAAAAATCGCCATCCCCCCATCGATACTCCCCTTTGGTTGCCGCCATGAGCCTGAAAACCCGCATTAGTGAAGACATCAAAGCCGCCATGAAGGCCCAGGACAAGCTACGGCTGGAAACGGTGCGCAGCATCAAGAAGGTGATTCTGGAAAAGGAAACCCTGGTGCGCCCCTCTGGCCAGGAAGAATTAACCGAAGCCCAGGAACTGGAGGTACTCAGCCAGTTGGCGAAACAACGCAAGGATGCCATTGAGCAGTACCACAAAGCAGGCCGAGAAGACCTGGCGGCGAAGGAAGCGGAAGAACTCGCCATCATTGAGGAGTACTTGCCGCAACAGCTGACCGAAGCTGAAATAGCCGCCTTCATCGACGATTTAATTACCCAGACCGGTGCCACATCCGCTAAGGACATGGGCAAGGTGATGGGGCCAGCTATGCAGCAGCTCAAAGGCCGGGCTGATGGAGCCAAGGTGCAGGCCTTGGTGAAGACCAGACTGGGCGGCTAATTCACCCTGGGGCCTGGATGTGTCCCTGGGGCAAGCGCCACCGTGAGCGGGGCTGTTCCCTCAGGAATCACCATTGCCATTTATTGATTGGCCGTGGGATAATGAAAGACTGTGTTTTTATTTTTTGCTCGCCCTAGATCAGGTGATTTGTCATGGCTAAAGGCGTCCGCCTCGTGATTACCCTTGAGTGTACCGAGTGCCGTACTAACCCGGCCAAGCGCTCGAATGGTGTATCGCGCTACACCACCCAGAAAAATCGTCGCAACACGACGAACCGGATTGAACTGAAGAAGTTCTGCCCCCACTGCAATAAGCACACCGTCCACAAGGAAATTAAGTAAGCAAGACCCATGGCCTATTTTCGTCGTCGAGTATCTCCCATCAAGCCCGAAGAAAAAATTGACTACAAGGATGTAGACTTGCTGCGCAAGTTCATCACCGAACGAGGCAAAATTCTGCCCCGTCGCATTACCGGCTTGACCGCTCAACAGCAGCGGGATCTCACTGTTGCCATCAAGCGGGCCCGCATTTTGGCCCTACTGCCCTACGTCAACGGGGAAGGCTAGGCTAGGCTAGAAGTGGCGATCGCAGGGGTAGCGGCTTGGTTGAAAAAGGAACGCTAGTCGAATTTAAGCACCAGGGTCAACCACGGCTAGGGGTGGTTGAACGACCGGAAGGTAAGAAAAACTGGATAGTCATTGACGAACGCGGCCAAGCCCATACCCTGCACCCCCGGGATATGACCTACGAGGTGGGGGATGATTACACCCTCGCTGATATTTCCGAGTTTTTGGCGGAGGCCGAGTCCTATATCGATCCCTCCAGCCTGGAAATTGCTTGGGAGTTTTTCAGCGAAACCGGGGAGTCCGCCGACCCGGATGCCCTGGCTTTGTTGCTGTTTTCCGATCAAAGTCCGCCCCTACGCTATGCGGCCCACCGATTGCTGAGCGAGGATAAGCTTTACTTTAAGCAAAAGGGCGATCGCTTCGAGCCCCGCCCCGCCAGCCAGATAGAGGAACTGACCCGACAGATTGAACGGGAAGCCCAGCGGCAGCAGGAGTGGCAATCCTTTAAGGAGAAGGCCCAGCGAAGTTTGGCCGGGGAGAGGGTGATCTGGGAAAAGAGCGATCGCCCCCGATTAGAAATGCTAGAGCGTCTGGCCCTATTTGGCGATGAGTCGAGCCAACGGACCCAGGCCGTAGACATTCTCAATGCCTTAGATCGCCCCCCAACGGCGGCGGGGGCGTTTGATACCCTAGTGGCATTAGGCCTGTGGAGTGTCCACGAAAATCTGGCCTTACGGCGCAGCCAAATTCCCAGCCAATTCCCCGAGGAACTTCTATCTATGGCGCAGCAGCGGCTCCAGTCTCCGCCCTCTGACCCGGATAACCCACGGGTTGACCTGACCCAGCTCAAGGTCTACACCGTGGACGATGCCAGCACCCAGGAAATTGACGACGGCCTCAGCCTAGAAACCCTGGCCAATGGGACCCAGCGCCTGTGGATTCATGTCGCCGACCCCACCCGCTGGCTGCTACCCGGCGACGCCCTCGACCTAGAAGCCCGCCGCCGTTGTACCACCCTCTACCTGCCCACCGGCATGATCCCCATGTTCCCGGTGGAGTTGGCGACCGGCCCCATGAGCCTGCGGCAGGGAGAAGTTTGCTGTGCCCTGAGCTTTGGCGTCAGCCTCACCGCCGCCGGCGACATTGCCGATTACACCATCTGCCCCAGCCTGATTAAGCCCACCTATCGGCTCACCTACGAAGACGTCGATGAAATGCTGGACCTGGGCATTACCGCCGAGCCCGAGTTGCAGGCTCTGGCCCGCTGGGCCCAAATTCGCAGTCAATGGCGCCTTACCCAGGGGGCCATTACCATCAACATGCCCGAGTCGACCATTAAGGTGCTAGAAGCCGAAGACGACATTGTCATCGAAGTGCTGGAAGATTCCCCCGCCCGGCAGTTAGTGGCCGAAATGATGATTCTGGCCGGGGAAGTAGCGGCCCGCTACGGCCAAACCCACGATCTGGCGATCCCCTTTCGCAGCCAGCCCCAGCCCGAGCTACCCTCCCCCGAGGAACTGCTGCAACTGCCCCACGGTTGGGTGCGCGACTCGGCCATCCGCCGCTGCATGACCCGCAGCGAAGTGAGCGTCACCCCCAACCGCCACGCCACCCTGGGGTTAGAAAGCTACAGCCAGGTGACTTCCCCCATCCGCCGCTACCTGGACTTGCTGGCCCACTTTCAGCTCAAGGCTCACCTGCGGGGCGAGTCACTGCCTTTCTCCTCTACCGAGGTGACGGAGTTAGCCCAGGGAGCCAGTTCCGCTGCCTACGAAGCAACTTTGGTGGAGCGCCAAACCAAGCGCTACTGGGCCCTGGAATACCTGCGTCGCCACCAAGACCAGGTCTGGGATGTAATGCTGCTGCGCTGGTTGCGGGAAGATGACGGTTTGGGCCTGATCATGGTCGAAGATCTGGGCCTGGAACTGGCCATGCGCTTTAACCGCGATGCCGCCCTGGGAGAACGGCTGCAGGTGCGGGTCAGCCATGCCAACCCCCGCCAGGACATTATTCGCTTTGAGGAAGTGGTGAGCGAAGAGGAAGAAGCGGCATCGGTGGCCCCTAGCCTAGGGTAAGAAGGCAGAAGGCAGAGCCGTGTCGGGGTTCCCGCAGGAGAGAGGGTAGACGCCCAGTGGTCTCCTGGCAATTGCTTGGCTGGACTAGTCTTGGAAAACCCATGAAGATTTTGCCAACCTAATCCGGAATAGGCCCCACTCCTGATGAATTTCAAGTCAAGTAGGCGTGATGGGGTAGTCCATGGTGCTTGGTCGGATTCCTATGTCTTGGCGGCGGTTGCTGGTGTGGTTTGGGCTCGGGTTGGTTCTGGGGCTGACGGTGCTCTCTCGACCCGCCCCCGCCGATGCCACCCTAGACAGCCTGGTGGCATCGGCCAAAAGCTACCTGGAAAGTCAGACGGGGCACACCTTTAGCCATCCCATTGTGGTGACCCAGGAGGAGTATTACCAACGGCAGTACCTGCGGCTGGATGATCCGAACCATCACCTAGGGACCAGTCGGGCGGCCGTGCGCGACCCCGATAACCCTGGCCGCTGGGTGGATATTCGGGTTTTGGAAGGCCGCACCGGGCGAGAGTCTAGCGGCGAGTGGGAAGTCTGCCTGGTGGTCATCTCTAATACCTGGAATGACCTAGTGGAAACGGATAAGCGCAGCAACATTGCCCATGAGCTGTACCACTGCTACCAGCGGGAGAAGGTGGGGGCCCTATCGCCCCTGCCTCCGTGGGTCTTGGAAGGCTCCGCCAGTTGGGCGGGGGAGATGTTCTCTGGCGGGTCCAACCTGGGCACTAACCGCTGGCAACGCTATCTCACCACCTATGCCCAAATTGAAGACCGCAGCTACGACGCCCTGGGGGTGTTTGCCCACATGGCCTACAGCGGTGCAGGGAATGTGTGGACCCTGATCGATCGCGCCCTCACCCCTCCCCTCCCTCCTCCCGCCGCTGAAGCCGCCTGGATCGAGCGGTTTTTAGGTTTAATGGCCAACCGGGAGGAGTTTTTGCAAACCTGGGCCATGGGCCTGGAACGAAACCCTAGCCAACCAGCCTGGAATACGAACGGGCCAGGGATTACTGGCGATCGCCGGGAAATTCAAACCCTGGCTATCCCCCAGGGCCGACGCATTACCCGCACCATTCAGCGCCTCTACCAGCTCAACCTGCCCGAGGGAGAGGTGGTCTCAGTGCAGGCCAGCAGTAGCCATGGCGGTATTCGCTGGGGCGATGCCGAGACCACCCGGATTAGCGGCAGTTTTTACCAGTGGTATTGCCTGGGCGATAGCTGCCGCTGCGAGGATGGTCGTATGCCTGCCGGGGTCACCTCCGTCGATTCGCCCCAGGCCACAATTGCCCTAACGGGATATCCCGGCGATGGGGAACTGGGTATCGACCCGGTTGAGAACCCCTGCGAAGAAGAACCCGAAACCGCTGATGGCGGATCGGAACCGCCCGTAGCGGGACCTGGTACGCCCTGGGGGGGCGGCGGTCGAGCGCGGGGCACCAGCCACGGCGATCCCCACCTCATCACCTACGATGGCTACCGCTATAGCTTTCAAACGGTCGGTGAATTTTGGCTCACCGCCGCCAGGGATGGGCACTTTCAGGTGCAGGCCCGGCAGCAACCCATTCCGGGGCGCCCCCTGTCGATGAATACGGCCGTCGCCATGAAGGTAGGCAACCATCGGCTAGCCCTCTATGCCGACCAGTCACCCGATGGACAATCGCCCCTCTGGCTGGATGGTCGTCCCCTGGCCCTACCGGAGGGATCCCTACCGCTGCCGGGGGGCGGTACCCTGCGGCGATCGGGCCGCCATTACCAGATCCAATGGCCCACGGGGGAAAGCCTGCAAGTGGCCGAAACTTCCCTGGCAGGGACCGCCTTTTTGACCCTGACCGTGGAGGTGCCCCGTCAGGCCGGTGCTTACCAGGGGCTGCTGGGTAACCTCAACGGCAACCCCAACGACGACTTGCAGGTCCGCGGTGGTGCCGTGATTCCGCCCCAGGATGTCTATGCGCCTGTGGCTCGGCTGGTGCAGGGGTTGATACCGGCCCCGGTACCCCTCAACCAGGCCCAAACCGCCTTCTTCCAACAGCTTTACCGCCAGTTTGGTGAGAGCTGGCGAGTAGCTGCCGCCGATTCGCTGTTTGACTATGCCCCCGGCCAAACTACCGAAACCTTCACCCAGCGAGACTTTCCCAGTCAGTTTCCCTCCTTGGCGGGGGTGGCCCCGGCCCAAATTCAGGCCGCCACTCGGCTCTGCCAAGAGGCCGGGGTGGACGAATGGATGCTAGAGGGCTGCGTGTTTGATGTGGCCGCCACCGGCCAGCCGGGTTTTGTGCAAAGTGCGGTAGAAGCTCTAGCCAGCACGGTGGTTGATCAGGTGGAAGATCGCGTGGAGGATGAACTGCGTCGTCGGGTGCCGCGACCGGTGCCCATACCAGGGCCTGTACCGGTGCCGCTGCCCCGCTGGCCCTTTTAGCGATCGCGCCCGGCTCAAATGTAACGGAAGATGATCACCCTCAGGAATCTGGCCCAGCTAGGCTGAAGTTATCATTAGCGATACCGTTGAGGTATTTAAATGATGAGGTTACAGCGGCGTTGGCTCCAACGCTTCGGGGTCGCCGCTTTAGTGAGTCTGGTGGTGAGTAGTGGGGGGGTAGGGCTCTCTGCCACGGTGGGGCCGGCCTTCGCCCAAGCTAGCGAGGCGATCGCCCTAGAGGTGGAGACGCTCCGACAATCCACCCAACGCTGGCTGCAGATTGACTTATCTAGCCAACGGTTAATCGCCTGGGAGGGCAATACACCGGTCTATGCGGTGATTGTCTCCACGGGTAAGCCGGAAACCCCCACAGTAACAGGTGTGTTTGCGATTCAATCGAAGTATCGGGTGGCCCACATGCGGGGCGAAGACTATGACATCCCCGACGTGCCCTGGACCATGTATTTTTACCGGGGGTATGCTATCCACGGGGCTTACTGGCACCACAACTTTGGCACGCCGGTGAGCCACGGCTGCGTGAATGTGGCAGTTGACCATGCCGAGTGGTTCTTTAATTGGGCCGAGGTGGGCACGCCGGTAATCGTGCAGGAGTGAGGGAATGGACTCACCTACCAGCCTGGAAAGGCCCCCTGGCCTAGATGGCCCCATGGTTTGGAGGGTAAGCTATAAAAGAGTCGAGGTCTGCCGCCGGTGCGCCTATGCAAAAGATTAAGCTCTTTTTAGCCTCTTCCTCGGAACTGAAGGAGGATCGTGAACAATTTGAGATTTTTATTTACCGCAAGTGTAAAGCCTGGTTTGATCGAGGAATTTTTCTGCATCTAGACATTTGGGAAGACTTTCTCGATGCTATGGCGGCGGGGGGGCTGCAAAGCGAGTATAACCAGGTCATTAAAGCGTGCGATATTTTTGTGCTGCTGGCCTTTAACAAGGTGGGCCAGTATACCGCCGAGGAGTTTGGCCATGCCTTTGGGCAGTTTTCAGCCACCCAAAAGCCGTTTATTTTTACCTACTTTAAAACCCCTCATACTACAACGAGACGGGAAGACCTGCAAAGCCTATGGGCTTTTGAGGATAAACTGAAAGAACTGGGCCACTACAAAACTGAGTACCATACCATTGAAGGGTTGCGAGAGCATTTCAGCAACCAACTGGATAAGCTGGCCGCCAACGGCTTTATACGCCTCGATGCGGCTTCTGAACCCAGTCCCTCAACCAGCCCAGCCGCTGGCCAGGGCACTACTGCCGAGGTCTCTGGAACTGGAAATAAGGTCTATCAAAATGTGCGAGACAGTACGATAACGGATAGCTCGAAGACCTACCATATTAAAAAAATTGATCAGGCCCGATTTGAGTGAGAAATTCAAACTTCAGAGTTAAAAATTCAAAGTTATTACCATGGGCGATACTAAAACCTATAATATCGAAACGATTGGTACCGCCCAGTTTTTCTATCAATCGCTGGATTATCAAGAATTGACCCAGCAGATTTCAGATAAGCGTGAACTGGTGGCTCTTTATCAAGAAACTGGCAAAACAGACAAGGCACTTAAGGCTGGAGCCGAGCTAGAAGAACTGGAACAGCAGCTAGAGCGCTTTAAAACAGATGTGCTGCGGTTATACGAAACCTTTACCAAAATTGAGATTAATACTGACCGGTTAATTCAGGCTAAAGCTTACTTTGACCAGGGGCAATTTCGAGAGGCCGATGCCATCTTAAATGCCGAAGCCATGGCCAAGGACCTAGCCCGGCTGATCGAGCGGGAGCAGCAACTGAATCAGGAAAAAGCCGAGATTAGTCACAGCCGCAGCCAACTGGCCGATGAGTTTTTAATTAAAGCTCGCCTGTGGGCGACCTTCTATGAACAGCCTAACCGCTTTGAGCAAGTCTGTGGGTATTTTGAGGAAGCCCTACGAGCGGCCAGAACCCCTGAAGCGATTTTTGAATACGCCCTTTTTCTGCAAAACCATAACAGCCTCAACCTGGCCAGATCCCTCTATGAAGAAGCGTTGCAGATCTATCGCGCCCTGGCCGAGGAGAACCCCCGCACCTATTTGCCCTACGTCGCCACGACGCTGAATAATTTAGCGAATTTGCAAAAGGCGCAAAATAACTTAACCACCGCCCAGGCCAACTATGAAGAAGCGTTGCAGAT
>DVEE01000496.1 GCA_015295885.1 Leptolyngbyaceae cyanobacterium M65_K2018_010 | reverse complement strand
GGAATGCTGGCATTGGGGTCGCCCATTTGGGCCCAGGCGATTGCCCCGCCCTTAATTACAATCTCCGGCTTCACCCCAAAGAAGGCGGGCCGCCAGAGGCAAATATCCGCCAGTTTGCCCTCCTCGATGGAACCGACGTGATCCGCAATGCCATGGGTGATGGCCGGGTTGATGGTGTACTTGGCCACATAGCGCTTGGCCCGGTAGTTGTCATGGCGGTCCGAATCCTCCGGCAGGGGGCCGCGCTGCACCTTCATCTTATGGGCGGTCTGCCAGGTACGGATGATTACCTCGCCGACCCGGCCCATGGCCTGGGAGTCGGAGGCGATCATGCTAAAGGCCCCCAGGTCGTGGAGGATATCTTCGGCGGCGATGGTTTCCCGGCGAATGCGGGACTCGGCAAAGGCGATGTCTTCGGGGATGCTGGGGCTGAGGTGGTGGCACACCATCAGCATGTCCAGGTGCTCGTCTAGGGTGTTGCGGGTGTAGGGGCGGGTGGGGTTGGTGGAAGAGGGCAGCACGTTGGCCTCCCCACAGACCTTGATGATGTCCGGGGCGTGACCTCCGCCAGCTCCCTCGGTGTGGTAGGTGTGAATCACCCGGTTTTTAAAGGCGGCGATGGTGTCTTCTACAAAGCCCGCTTCGTTGAGGGTATCGGTGTGGATGGCCACCTGCACGTCGTACTCGTCGGCCACGGCCAGGCAGGTGTCGATGGTGGCCGGGGTAGTGCCCCAGTCTTCGTGCAGTTTCAGGCCGATCGCCCCAGCCCGGATCTGTTCGACCAAGCCCTCGGGTTGGGCGCTATTCCCCTTACCGAGAAAACCCAGGTTCATGGGAAAGGCATCGGCGGCCTGCAACATCCGCCCCAAGTGCCAGGCCCCGGGGGAACAGGTGGTGGCGTTGGTGCCGGTGGCAGGGCCGGTGCCACCGCCGATCATGGTGGTGACGCCGGATGCGATCGCGGTTTCGATCTGCTGGGGACAAATAAAGTGAATGTGGGTATCGATGCCCCCAGCGGTGACAATCATGCCTTCCCCGGCCACTACTTCGGTGCCAGGACCAAGGATGATATCGATATTGTCCTGAATGTAGGGGTTACCTGCCTTGCCAATTTTGTGGATTTTGCCGTCTTTGAGGCCAATGTCGGCCTTGACGATGCCCCACCAATCTAGGATCAAAGCGTTGGTGATCACCGTATCCACGGCCCCCGCCTCTCGGCCAATGGGCGACTGACCCATGCCGTCACGAATCACCTTGCCCCCGCCAAATTTCACCTCGTCCCCGTAGGTGGTGAAGTCCTGCTCCACTTCGATAATTAACTCAGTATCGGCCAGGCGAATGCGATCGCCCACGGTGGGGCCATAGGTTTCGGCATAGGCACGGCGATCCATGCGATAGCTCATGGGGACTCCTTTGGGGGACGGGGCGGCGAAGGCAGCCAGACTCTAGAATGCGGGATTTTCAGCGGTTGGTCAATCGCGTAACCTGACCACGGTCCGTTGCCACAATTCCTACAGCACCTCTGGGCTTAGCCCCACGATTCGCTTCTCTGGTTGAGGGCGCTCCGGCACCCGGTGTCATAGACAGTTGAAACTGGCCAAAGCTTTAGACCCGGTGGAGCGAGCTTGGCAAAAGGTAGAGGTCGCCCTCGGCGGCTATGGTCATGGGTCAGTTACCGATGCCACTCGGTAACTCCGCCCGGTTTGTCGATTAGGGTAATGCCCTGGGCCTGGAGTTGATCCCGGATGCGATCGCCCTCGGCATAGTTTTTAGCGACTCTGGCCGCCTGCCGTTGGGCCAACAAGGCCTCAATCTCGTCATCCGAGAGCCCGCCCAGATCAGAAGGCTCGGCTTTGAGTTGGGTTTCTAACCCCAATACCCGAGCTAGGCAGACCAGTGTCTGCCATTGCTGGCCTAGGGTTTCTGAATCGGTATCAGCCTGGCCCCTATGGATGATTAAATTACCCGCCCGCCGCAAATCCTTAGCCAGGTCAAACAGTACTGCCAAACCGCCAGCGGTATTAAAGTCGTCATCCATGGCGGTTTGGAATGCCGCGACAGCCGGAGATTGCCGGTCTATGGGCATTGCCGCGGGATCGCCCTCGGCCCAGCCCAGCTTGGCACCAAATTGATACCCAAACCGTAGTCCTTCCTGGAGGGTGTGCCAGCTATTCTGGGCTGCCATCATGGACTGTTCGGTAAAGTCAACGGGCTTCCGGTAATGCCCCTGTAGCAAAAATAGACGCAGAGCCATTGGGTCTGGAGCCTGGGGCGCGTCTAGTAAAGCTCGAATGGTGGTGAAGTTGCCCAGGGATTTAGACATTTTCTCGCCACCCACGTTGACCATCCCATTGTGCATCCAGTAGCGGGCCAGGGGCCGGCCCGTAGCCGCCTCGGACTGGGCGATTTCATTTTCATGGTGGGGAAAAATCAAGTCGCTGCCGCCCATGTGAATATCAATGGTGTCGCCCAGGCGATCGCGGATCATCGCTGAGCATTCAATGTGCCAACCCGGTCGTCCTGGCCCCCAAGGCGACTCCCAGAAGGGTTCGCCTTCCTTGGCACCTTTCCACAGGGCAAAGTCAAAGGGGTCATGTTTAACGCTATTTTCAGTCCCAACCCGACCGCTGGCCCCAACCTGCATATCCTCCAGCCTACGACCTGAGAGCTTGCCATAGCCCGGGAACTTGCGGACGGCGTAGTACACGTCACCATCGGCCGCATAGGCATAGCCCTTTTGCTCTAATTCCGCAATCAGCCGTTGAATGCCGTTTAGAGTTTGGGTGGCGTAGGTGTACTCATCGGCCTCCAGCACGTTCAGCCGAGTCATATCTTCAAAGTAAGCGGCGGTAAAGCGATCGGCCACCGTCTGCATGGAGGATCCTTCAGCCTTGGCTCGA
>DVEE01000065.1 GCA_015295885.1 Leptolyngbyaceae cyanobacterium M65_K2018_010 | reverse complement strand
TGGCCGGAGTCTGCGGTGCGGACCTGATTGTGGTGGGGCGACGGGAGCGGGGGCGAATCAAGGCCGCCCTGTTGGGGAGTGTGAGTAACTATGTGGTTCACCATGCCCCCTGTTCCGTGTTAATTGTGCACAGCCGCGGGGCTGATTGAGGACTTTGGCAGAATTTATGCCCCATTTTCCTGGCTTGACCGCCTACGATCTGTGGAAAAGCTACAACGATGTAGCGGTGGTGCAGGGGATTAGTTTTTCCCTGCAACCCGGAGAAATTGTGGGCCTGCTGGGTCCCAATGGGGCGGGAAAAACCACCACCGTTGGCATGTTGTTTGGCACCGTCATCCCCAGCCGGGGGTTTGTGCAGTTTGGGCCCTGGCAAATTCCAGCCCAGGCGGCCCAGGCCCGGGCCCAGATGGGCATTGTCACCCAGGACGATAATTTGGATCCTGACTTTACGGTGTTTAAAAACCTCACCCACTTCGCCCACCACTACCGGATTACCGGGCAGGCCGCGAAAAGGCGGGCCGGAGAACTGCTGGCCCTGGTGAATCTGGAAGACCGTGCCACGGCCCAGGTGGAAGAACTCTCGGGGGGCATGAAGCGACGACTGGTACTAGCCCGGGCCTTGCTGAACCACCCCCAGGTGGTCTTTTTAGATGAGCCCACCACCGGTCTGGATCCCGACGCCCGCCAGGACTTTTGGCGGCTGGTGTTGCATCTCAAGGCCAATGGCTGCGGCATTTTGTTGACCACCCACTACATGGATGAGGCCCAGCGCCTCTGCGATCGCCTACTGCTGCTCCAGCGCGGTAGGGTAATTGACGAAGGCACCCCCACAGACCTAATTGCCCGGGTGATTGGCCGCGAGGTGGCGGAGGTGGAAGGGGTATCGGGCGACCAACTGAACGAACTGGCCCAGGGCTACGGGGCCTGGTACCGAGCCTTTGGCAGTGGTCATCTGATCACCTTACCTGACCAAAATCCCGAAGCCCTGTGGGGTCAAATTGAGGCCCACCATCCCCGGCGGCTGCTGCGCCGGCAGGCTAACTTAGAAGATGTCTTTCTACGCCTCACGGGGAGTGTTCTGGAATGAAACTAATCTCCGCCACCCCCTGGGGGATTTATTCTGTCTGGTGGCGACACTTTCAGGTCTATCGCAGTACCTGGCTGGTGAATTGCCTACCCCCGATTTCCGAGCCGATTGTGTACCTGTTGGCCTTTGGCTATGGCCTCTCTCCCTTGGTGGGGGAGGTAGAGCACCTGGGGCGGGCGGTGCCCTATGCCCAGTTTTTAGCCCCCGGGATGATTGCCATTGGGGTGCTGTTCCAGTCGTTTTTTGAGGGGGCCTACAGTAGCTTCATTCGCCTGAACTTTCAAAAGACCTGGCAAGCTTTACTGACCGCCCCCCTAAGCTATAGCGATGTGTTTTTGGGCGATTGGTTTTGGGCGGCCACCAAGGGTGCGATCGCAGGAATTCTCACCGGGCTGGTGGCGGTGCTGGCCAACCTCTATGCCTTCTCAAGCCTGGTTCTATCCCTCCCACTGATTTTGCTGGGAAGCCTGCTGTTCGGAGCTTTTGGCCTACTCGTGGCCGGGGTGGTCAACAAAGTAGACCAGGTCAACGTGCCAATTTTTCTGGTCATCATCCCCATGTTTACCCTCACTGGCACCTACTTCCCCCGCGATACGTTGCCGCCGCTGCTGGCTCAATTGGCTGGCCTTTTGCCCCTGGCAGCCCTGGTAGACCTGCTACGCTGGCCCCTGGGCCTGGTACCCTGGTGGCCTTTATCCTTACTGTGGCTAGTCCTTTGGATGGGGATTATGGCCCGCTTGGCCGCCCTGCGAATTTATCCCCGACTATTTAGTTAGCAGAGTTGGTTCAACCAACTCGGCCAGCCCCCAGCCCCTCGCCCCAACCGCCCCACACAGAAAGTTAGAAAAGTGACAAATGGGAGGTAATCCCGAAGGGTTCTCATTCCCTAGGGGCGACGGTGATAGGATAGCTACGCCATACCTTTCAGCCAGCCCAATAGCTGGAAATTTAACGTGAGGAGTGAATATGACATCGCCAGTACTGCGACGGCTCACCCTAGGGTTCGCAACCCTGGCCTCGGTGGGTCTTCTGTCGGCCCCGGCGGCCTTGGCTCAAACCAGAACCACGGTCACAGGCTTGAGTGAAAACCAGGGCCTAATTCGCGCCTGTCGTCAAACCAACCGAAGCATCGAGGTCTTTGACGATACGGAATTGAAGCCAACCAACCGTATTGGCACCCTGCCAGCCGGCACTCAAGTGCGTTTAACCGGTGTGGTGGCTACCGGGCGGGCACAAATCTTTCGGGATAGCCCCCCTCTATCTACGACTCAACCGGTAGGCTGGGTAGATGCAGCTTTTCTAACCACCTGCGGAGGCAGTCCACCGCCGGCTACCAAGGCTTGCTTTAGAGCTAATCAAGAGCTTCGAGTGCGAGCCACTCCCTCAACCAGTGCCAACATCCTGGCCGGTTACAAGGTCGGGGATACGGTCTACGCCTCCACCAACCCCCCCACCCGACAACAACCCGGCGATGGCCGTACCTGGATGCAGGTTGCTTTTGGTAGCCAGACGGGGTGGGTAGCAGAAACCAACGCCGGTGGCCAACCTGGCAATCTCACCTCGATTTCCTGTCCCTAGGAAAAGGCAAAAGGCAGAAGGCAAACGTGAGAGCTGTCTTCTGCCTGGCTGTACTAGTCGCCGCTGGGAGGTTCGCGCATGGTGACGGTGCCACGATCGAC
Organism: Leptolyngbyaceae cyanobacterium M65_K2018_010; assembly: GCA_015295885.1. GTDB lineage: Bacteria > Cyanobacteriota > Cyanobacteriia > Phormidesmidales > Phormidesmidaceae > Nodosilinea. The sequence goes on along the minus strand of DVEE01000065.1, from coordinate 134 downwards.
CACGGTGCCATTGCGCGATAGGGTACAGGTAGAGCTATTGTTGGGGATAAATAAGGTCCACTGGTTCTCGCCGCGAATATTGCTGTAGTTATAGCCCTCAGGGTTGGGTTCTCGCTTAGCTTCGGTGTTGAGGA
>DVEE01000455.1 GCA_015295885.1 Leptolyngbyaceae cyanobacterium M65_K2018_010 | reverse complement strand
AGTCCCTGCGTGATTTGAGCTGGTTCCTGCGCTATGTCCTACGCGATCGTGGCTGGCGACCCTAACATCATTGCTGTCAATACCCGCGGCCTGCGGGAAGTGATTGAAAACGCCTGCTCTACGGCGGCAACCTTGGTGGCCCTACAGACCATGAAGGCGGCCTCGATGCGCTACGTCAGCGCTGATCCCGAGGCCAAGGATATTGTGGCCCAGTACTTTGACGTTCTGCTCAGCGAGTTTAAAGCGCCCACCCCCTCCGATAAACTGCGGCAGCGGTCTTCCCCCGATCTACAGGGCTTGCAGCTACCACAGATTTATTACAACGCCGCTGAACGACGACCCAAGTACGCTATGAAGCCAGGGTTATCGGCAGCGGAAAAGAATGAGGTGGTGAAGGCCGCCTACCGCCAAGTGTTTGAGCGCGACATCACCCGCGCCTATTCGCTCTCGGTGTCTGACCTCGAATCCAAGGTGAAGAACGGCGAAATCTCCATGAAGGAGTTTATTCGTCGCCTCTGCAAGTCTCCCCTATATCGCAAGAACTTCTTTGACCCCTACATCAACAGTCGGGCCCTGGAGCTGGCTTTCCGTCACATCCTAGGTCGGGCCCCCAGCTCCCGCGAGGAAGTGCGCAACTACTTTGCGATTGTTTCTAGGGGTGGTCTGCCGGCTCTGGTGGATGCCCTGGTGGACTCTAAGGAATACGCTGACTACTTCGGCGAAGAGACCGTCCCCTACCTGCGTGGCCTCGGTCAAGAAGCCCAGGAATGCCGTAACTGGGGCCCTCAGTTCGACCTATTCAACTACAGTGCCCCCTTCCGCAAGAAGCCGCAATTTATTACCCTATTTGCCGCCTACGAACAGCCTCTGCCCGACCAACACCCCTACGGTTCTGGCAATGACCCCCTGGAAATCCAGTTTGGCGCCATCTTCCCGAAGGAAACCCGCAACCCCAGTGCGACCCCTGCCTTTTTTAACAAGGATACCCGTCGGATCCTGATTCACCGGGGGCCAGGGATCAACAACCAGTTGAGCAATCCCGGTGCCCGTGGCCAAAACCCCGGTTCCCTGGGAGCTAAGGTGTTCAAGCTCGATCAAATTCCCAGAACTGGCAATACCCGGGCCAGCGTGCGGTTCTCAGAAAGTTCTACCCAAGCGGTGATTAATGCCGCCTACCGCCAGGTGTTTGGTCGCGAGGTCTACTCCGGGCAGCGATCCACCGTGGCTGAGATCAAACTGGAAAATGGTGAGATTACCGTTAAGGAATTTATCCGCGCCATTACCAAGTCTGAGGCGTTCCGCAAGACCTATTGGTCTTCCCTTTACATCATGAAGGCGGTGGAATATATCCACCGGCGGCTGTTGGGCCGCCCCACCTATGGCCGTAAGGAAACCAATGCCTACTTCGACATCTGCGCTAAACAGGGGTTCTATGCCCTGGTGGATGCGATTTTAGATAGCCAGGAGTACGCCGAGGCCTTTGGGGAGGATACCGTTCCCTACGAGCGCTACCTGACCCCCAAGGGATTAGCCCTGAGGACTACGCGGGCCGGTAGTCTAGCTGAAAAAGGCATGGTACCCATCCCCGATACCACCACGCCTCGTTTTGTGGAGTTGGGCACCGTTGTCGAAGAGCGGGCGATTCCCGATATTCAAAAACGGGTGAGTCAGGGGGTTAACCGCCAGCGACAGCAGACCAAGGTCTTCAAATTGACCTCCCTGGCCGATAAGCCTAATCTGAAGTTGGTGATTGCGGCGGCTTACCGCCAGATCTTTGAACGGGATATTGCCCCTTACATTATCAAGAGCGAATTTACTGCCCTAGAAAGTAAGTTGGGTAACGGAGAGATCAACGTCAAGGAGTTTATCGAGGGATTAGGCTGCTCAAATCTTTACATCAAAGAGTTTTATGCGCCCTATCCCAATACCCAGGTGATTGAATTTGGCACCAAGCATTTCCTAGGCCGTGCTCCGCTAGATCAGGCAGAAATTCGTAAGTACAACCAAATTTTGTCTACGGAGGGCATTCGCGGGTTTATTCAGGCGATGCTCAGTACCCCAGAGTACGCCGAGAACTTCGGGGAAGATACTGTGCCCTACCGCCGTTTCCCCACCCTGCCGGCGGCTAATTTCCCCAATACCGAGAAGCTGTATAACCGCTTGACCAAGCAAAACCGAGATCTCGTGGTACCCAGCTTTGCCACCGTTAAGCCCAGCCTGGATGTGGCCGAAATGCCTTTGATGGCTGGTGCTGTGGCGGCCCAGGCTGCCTCCGACGCAACTTTGGCCGCTGCCCTGGGGCGGTCCTCTCAAACGGAAGGGTTGGAGTTTGCGGTGGCCCAGCCTGCCACCCGTCTCTATCGGCTATACCCCGGGGCTGATGCCGCCCAGATCGACCTGATCCTAACGGCGATTTATCGCCAGGTCATGGTTTGGTACGAAGGCGAAATTCCCACCCATTGGCGCCTCCCGGCGGCGGAGCAACGCCTGCGGCAGGGGCAACTCAGTGTGCGGGGCTTTGTAACTGAGCTTCTGGCCAGCCCGGCTTATCGAGATCGCTTTGTGGCCGTTTATCCTGCGACCAAACTGGTTGAGATCATGGCTCGTCAGTTGTTGGGCCGTCACCTGGAACCTGGGGATGAGTTAGAAGCCTATCGCCAGATAGCGTCCCAGCAGGGGATTATGGCCGTAGCCAACACCATGGTGCAATCCCCAGAGTACCTGCGTTATTTCGGTGAGCAGGGGGTTCCCTATCGCCGCCAGTAGGGCTTCTGGCTTTGAGCTTTGCACCGATGGGGACAGCCGGATGGCACCCCGTTCCTAGCTCACTTTTGTAACAAAATATGAACAGCAACCGTCAGATTGGTATCGATTTGGGGGTTGCTGTTCGTTTTGATCCTGCTTGGATTCGCTGAATCGCCCTGGGGGCGGTGATTCAGGAAACTGAGGAGGACTATTACAAAATATGTCGTTCTGCTTAAGAAGGCGATCATGATACCGGACAATAAATCGGGTAAGGATGCTGAGTCTGAGTATCTACGCAGGATTGGCGATTGCTTTGAACGCTACCAGTTGCTTCTGGCTAATCGGCGAACGAAGTGATGCCTGCCCGGTCTCGTTATCTGGTCTCCTGGCGATTGAGATTTAGAAGGTTCAGGGACGTCCTGTTTCTGGACTACTCCTATTGGCTCGGCAAAATTGCCCATGAATGCCAGTTTTACAGGCACCTGGTTATATTTTTCGGAGGAATCCATCCATGAGTATTGTCACGAAGTCAATCGTGAATGCTGATGCTGAGGCTCGTTATCTCAGCCCCGGCGAACTAGATCGTATTAAAGGGTTTGTCACTTCTGGGGAACGGCGTCTGCGCATTGCCCAGGTGCTGACCGAGTCCCGTGAGCGCATCGTTAAAGAAGCCGGCAATCAGTTGTTCCAAAAGCGCCCCGATGTGGTCTCCCCCGGTGGTAACGCCTACGGCGAAGAAATGACGGCCACCTGCCTGCGGGATATGGACTACTACCTGCGTTTGATCACCTACGGGGTAGTGGCCGGCGATGTTACCCCCATCGAGGAAATCGGTCTGGTGGGTGTACGGGAAATGTACAACTCCCTAGGCACTCCCATTCCAGCCGTAGCCGAGTCGGTGCGCTGCATGAAGAACGTGGCCACCTCCCTGCTCTCCAGTGAAGATGCTGCTGAAGCGGCCTCTTACTTCGACTATGTGGTTGGCGCAATGCAGTAGTTGCGGCTACCCATTCGTCAATTCGTTGTTGAGATTACGTCAGTTCTAAGGAAGCTTCACCATGCAAGACGCAATTACTTCTGTTATTAATTCCTCCGATGTGCAGGGCAAATACCTGGACAGTTCTGCCCTAGATAAGCTCAAGGCCTACTTCCAAACCGGTGAACTACGGGTGCGGGCTGCCACCACCATCAGTGCCAATGCCGCTGAAATCGTCAAGGAAGCTGTGGCTAAGTCCCTGCTGTATTCCGACATCACCCGTCCGGGCGGCAATATGTACACCACCCGTCGCTATGCCGCTTGCATTCGCGACTTGGATTACTATCTGCGCTACGCCACCTACGCCATGCTGGCCGGTGACCCCTCCATTCTGGATGAGCGGGTTCTGAATGGCCTCAAGGAAACCTATAACTCCCTAGGGGTTCCCATTGGTGCTACTGTCAATGCGATTCAGGCCATGAAAGAAGTGACCGCTAGCCTGGTCGGTGCCGATGCCGGCAAGGAAATGGGCGTTTACTTCGACTATATCTGCTCTGGCTTGAGCTAATTGGGGCTAGATCTTTCCCTTTGCCCGAAGCCTGAGGTAATCGTAGGCCAGAGTCAGGAGCGAGTGTTGAGGACAGTGGGTTAGGCTGTATTGTCTTCTTGGTGTCCCAGGCATTGGCTTTCGACTCTGGCTTTTGGCTGAATCAGCCACCATTCCTTGCATTCCATCTAGTGCCATAGTAGGAGAGCGATGAGCCATGCGCATGTTTAAGATTACGGCTTGTGTCCCTAGCCAAAGCAGAATTCGCACCCAGCGAGAACTTCAAAATACTTTCTTTACTAAACTGGTGCCCTACGACAACTGGTTTCGCGAACAGCAGCGAATTCAGAAAATGGGGGGCAAGATCGTTAAAGTTGAATTGGCGACGGGTCGCCAGGGTACCAATACTGGATTGCTGTAGACCGCGGTTGGAGCGGGTATTTTGGGGCTCCTGGCCGCTGACAGCGGGTAAATTTCAGCGATCTCAATCGGGGGAAGCTCGCCAGTCGGCCGCCCCCGATTTTGGTGAGTAGGGCCTGATGGCATCCTCCCTGGGCAAACCTGCTCCAGGGGACAGAGTTTAGGGTAGATTCGTAAGGAGCTTGGCTGACCCCAAGACCTCGCCGCTTTTTCCCTCGAAACCCCTCACCTATGGCCAAACAGCGCATCCTTTCAGGCATTCAACCAACGGGCAACCTGCATCTGGGCAATTACCTGGGGGCGATTCGCAATTGGGTAGAACTCCAGCGGGAATACGATGCCTTTTTGTTCATGGCCGATCTCCACGCCATTACCGTGCCCCATGATCCTAAACGGTTGGCTGAGGATACCTATAAGGTAGCGGCCACCTACATCGCCTGTGGCATTGATCCCGAACAATCTACTATTTTTGTGCAGTCCCACCTGTCGGCCCATGCAGAATTAGCCTGGCTCTTTAACTGCATTACCCCCCTCAATTGGCTGGAGCGGATGATTCAGTTCAAGGAAAAGGCCGTCAAGCAGGGGGAGAACGTGAGCATTGGTCTGCTGGACTACCCGGTGCTCCAGGCGGCCGATATTCTGCTCTACGAGCCCGACCTGGTGCCGGTGGGGGAAGATCAGAAGCAGCACCTAGAATTGACCCGGGATATTGCCAACCGACTGAACTTTCAGTACGGCAGTGAAGCGAGCCCGATTTTGAAGGTGCCTGAACCTCTTATCCGGGAAGCGGGAGCTCGGGTGATGAGTTTGACCGATGGCAACAAAAAAATGTCAAAGTCCGATCCTTCGGACCAGAGTCGCATTGACCTGACGGACCCGCCGGAGGTGATTACAAAAAAAATTAAGCGGGCTAAAACTGACCCAGAGCGAGGTCTATGGTTTGATGACCCGGCCCGGCCCGAATGCCATAACCTGCTGAGTTTGTACATGCTGCTGGCGGGCAAATCCAAGGCGGAAGTGGCGGCGGAGTGCCGGGAAATGGGCTGGGGGCAATTTAAGCCCCTGCTGGCGGAGACCACCGTGGCGGCCCTGGCCCCGATTCAGGCCAAGTTTAATGCGTTGATGGCCGATCGCGGCTACCTGGAGAGTATTCTCAAAACTGGCCGAGAAAAGGCCGGTGCCGTGGCTATTCCAACTCTGACTAGGGTCAAAGATGCGCTGGGATACTCCACCCCCCTGTAGTCGGTAAACCGTTATACTAACTTCATCCAAGGTTGGGTTACGGATGAGGTGCGGTGATTGACTGGTGCGCCCCTGGGTTATGGCTTAAGGACGGCGGCGAGGGCCGGTCAGTTCTTGGTGACCGCTGAGGTGATGCCTCCCAAGGGAGGGGATCCGGCACGGATGCTCGCCATGGCGCGTCTGCTGAAGGGCCGGGTGCATGCGGTGAATGTTACCGATGGTAGTCGGGCAGTGATGCGCATGGCGGCTTTAGCGGCCGCCTATCTGTTGCAGCAGCAGGGACTGGAGGCCATTTGTCAGATGGCTTGCCGCGATCGCAACCGCATTGCCCTCCAAGCTGATTTACTCGGTGCCCACGCCCTCGGACTCCGCAATATCCTGGCTCTGACTGGGGATCCTGTGAAGGCTGGAGACCATCCTGAAGCCAGAGGGGTTTTTGATCTCGAGGCGGTGCGGTTGCTGCGCTTGATTGATCACCTCAACCAGGGCCGTGACAGCCAAGGTAAGCCCCTGACCGATGGTGCCCTTGATCTCTTTGTGGGGGCCGCCGTAGATCCCCAATCCCCCAGTTGGTCAGGATTGCAACGCCGGTTTGACGCTAAGGTCAGAGCGGGGGCGGGGTTCTTTCAGAATCAATTGATCCCAGACTTTGACCGGCTGAGTAAATTTATGGACCAAATTGCCACTGGGTCGGGGCGGCCCGTGCTAGCGGGCATTTTTTTGCTGAAGTCAGCGAAGAATGCCGAGTTTATTAACCGCCATGTGCCCGGTGCGCAGGTTCCCCAGGCCATTGTCGATCGGCTGGCTGCGGCCCCCGACCCCCTGCAGGAGGGCCTTAAAATTGCCGGTGAACAGGTGCAGGCGGCCCGCCAAATTTGCCAAGGCGTTCATCTGATGGCGGTGCGCCGGGAAGATCTGATTCCCCAGATTTTAGATTTGGGGGGGATTGCCAGGGTAGGCTGAGCCGCTGGGGTTTAGCTGAAGGATGCGGCCCACTGCTGGGCCCATTGCAGGTGTTGGTGGACGTCCTCCAGGGTCTGGGCTTCGCTATACAGGCGGAGCACCGGCTCTGTGCCGCTGAAGCGGATCAACAACCAGCTGTCATCGGCCAGGGTGAATTTATAGCCGTCAATGGCCAGGCAGTCTTTCACCGCTTTGCCCGCAATCACGGGGGGGGGCTGGTTAGCCAGTTGATCCAGGAGTTTAGCCCGCACCTCCATGCTGGCCAGGGGCAAATCGATGCGATCGTACTCGGAAAAGAAACCGGTTTTCTCCTGTAGGAGCCGGTAGTAATCGCTCAGGTCTAGCCCGGAGGTGACCACCGCCTCTAGCAGGTATAGGGCCGATAGGAGGGCATCTCGCTCGGGAATGTGGTGGCCGTAGCCAATCCCCCCGGATTCTTCACCGCCCAGAAGTACCCTGGCCTCCTGCATGCGATCGGCGATGTACTTGTAGCCCACCGGGGTTTGATGGAGGGACAGGCCGTGCAGTTGGGCAACCGCAGGAATCAGGTTAGAACCGCTGATGGTTTTGACTATTTCCCCGCTATAGCCGCGGCGAGTTTTGAGGTGATCGATCAGCAGAGGGATCAGGATCTGGGAGCTGAGAAACCGGCCTTGACCGTCAACGGCAGCGATGCGATCGCTATCGCCATCGAACACCAGCCCCACCTTCACTCCGCCCTGGGGAGCCGGGTAATCCCTGACGGTCTGCAACAGTTCCCCCAGGTACTGGGGTAGCGGTTCCGGCGGATGGCCGCCAAACAGGGGATCCTCCTGATCGTGCAGTTCGTGGACACTAGCTTCCCCCAGCAACCGAGCTAATCCTCCCGCCGCCGCTCCATACATGACATCGGCAAACACCGTGAGCTGACCGCTGGCGATCGCAGCCTGGATGGCGGGTATATCCACCGCAGCTTGGATGGCGGCGCAGTAATCGGGCCAGGGATCAAAGGTCTCGAGTTGCCCCGCCCCACCCATCGGGGCGGGAGGATTGGGCAGCAGTGCTTCCACCCGTTGGGTGACTTCGGGGGCTACGGATCCCCCAAAGGCCCCCTTAATTTTCAACCCTGAATAGGTCGGCGGGTTGTGGCTGGCGGTAATCACAATCGCGCCTAGCAGGCCCCGCTGCTTGGCCGCATAGCTCAAGGCCGGCGTCGGGGCAAAGGTTTGGGATAGCAACACATCAAACCCCTGGGCGGTCATGGCGACGGCGGCGGTGTGGGCAAACTCGGCGGAGAGAAAACGACGATCATAGCCCACCGCAATCTGGCGACTCCCCGTTGGTTCCCCAAAGCATTGGTTGAGCACATGGGCCGATACCGCTGCCACCTGGGCTACCCGTTCAAAGGTGAAGTCAGCGGCAATGATGCCACGCCAGCCATCGGTGCCAAACTTAATGGGCTTAGGAGTTGCGGGTATGGGACCAGGGGTTGCTGCCATAGACAAAAATCCAAACAAAAATCCAAAACGCTCAGGGGGGAATTGCCGAAACTACCGACGAGGTTATTCTGAGTCTACCCATCCAGGGGAACCTCTGCCCAGCCCAGGGGCAGGATGGAACGGTATTTTATAGAACCTGAGCAATTCCTGAAAATTTGGTCCAACCATCCGGATAGCTTGTGACTGGGCCGCCCCCCTCAATCAAAGCCCTGCAAAATGTGCTGATTGGTGAGCAGTGCCTGTAACCCAATAAATCCCTGGCAGCGCCCCTGCTGAGCCGTCATGCCCAGGGCAATGGCATCGGCCTGGGGGCCGTTGCGCACGAACCGAGGGGAGGTGTTGATATACACCACGGCACTGTTGACCAGGCGGGTAAATTGCCCTACCTCCTGGTAGACTTCCGTCACCAGGCTATTGGCATGGCCACTGCTATGGCGGTTCATCCAATGGGCGGCGGCGGTGAGGCCATCAACCCGAGCCAGGGCTACGGTTTTGCTTAAAAACGGTTGATCCCAATCCGTGGGCTGGGCTAGCTTCAAGTCCGGTAGCTCCGCTACCATCGGCTCATCCCCCAGCAGGTCAAAGCCGTTGTCCCACAGCACATTGCAGAGTTGAGCTACAGCGGAAACGCTACAGTGGGTGGGAATCAGCACCTTTTCTATGGCATTGACGGCATCGGGATCGCCCCGATGGCTATCCAAAACCATTTGGGTGACCTTGTCCAGGCTACCCGAGGCCGACCAGTAGAGATAGCAGTTGCCCATGGCGGTGGGCAACACGGGCACTGTGGCTTGACGCACTACCTGTTTAACCAGGCTAGGTCGGCCGTAGGGAATGACTAAATCAACGCCCTGGCTTTGCAGTAACCAACTGCGCGCCGCATCTCCCTGATCCTCTGCCAGGGAAAGAATGCTAGCGGGGGACAAATTCAGGTGGTCTAAGCAACGATGTAATACCTGTAGCAGGACCTGGTGGGTTTGGCTGGCTTCGTTACCGCCTTTTAGGATCAAGCCATTGCCCGTGCGCAGGCAAAATCCAGCCATGATCACAGCCAATTCTGGGAGGGCCTCGTAAACAAAGGCAATCACCCCTAGGGGCACGACCTGGCTGTAGCCAGTGACGGTTTTGGTTAATCGGTTCAGCGGTAAGACATTAAACCGGCGGGGATCGCCCAGGGCTGCCAACCGACGCAAAATTCTGCTGACAATGTGCAAGCGCTCGGGGGTGAGTTTTAACCAATCTAGGACCAACTCCGGCACGGCCATGTCCAGACTGGCCTCTAGATCTAGGGTGTTGGCTTCCAAGATTTCATCCTGGGCCGCTTCGAGCTGACTGGCCAGACGCTCTAGCAGTTGACTTTGTACATCTACTCCAGCCACCCTGAGCTGGTAGCCCGCCTCAGCCACTGCCTGAATGGCAGCGCTCAGGTCTGCCTGAGACTCTAGGATGGTCATGGCCCTAACGCCGAGAGGCCAGCCAGAACATCCCGACTAGCAGGGAGAACACGGCCAGAGTGGTGAGGAAACGAGTCACCGTCTGGGTTCCCTGGGGGGATTGAAAGGTTGCAATCAATAAAAAAAACACCATTAGCCCAAAGGACGCCATCACCAACAGGGGCAGATAGCTGATGCTCAGCGCCGAGCGATCCAGTTTCCACTGGTGGCCGGTCCATCGCCAGGCCCGCTTGTAGGGGTAGTGGCTGGATAATTGCTCAATGACATAGCCATCTTCCTGAACGACGAAAATCTGCTGACAGCGATCGCAGCCAAAAGCTTCGGTCAAGGTAATCGGTTTTATCCGGCCGTTGCGACGACAGGGGCAGGGGTAATCCGCGTTTTGATCAATCTTTTGGCTCTTGTAGGTACGCACAGCAACGCCGAGGGTAGGAGCAAGATTTTTCATCCTCTATTCTGACACATTTATCCAATCACCCCAGGAAGACCCGTGAAAGGAATGGGGCAGGACTGCCCAGCCTAGCCACCCCCGATCGGCCGGGGCTTTGGGGTGCTCAACCCGATCCTTGGAGCTAGCAGCAAGGGGGATCACCTTTGAGCCCAAGCCCGGTCCTCTCAGCTTTTTAAAAATGTATTCATTGAACCTTGAAAATCCTATGAAGCTCGTGATATGACAAAGGCGAAACCAACGGAGTAAGCCCTCTAGACCCTAGTGATACGTATTTTTTGGGGCTAGGTTGGCCTCACCCTGGCCCAGGTTGTCAAGACTTTTTCTATAGACCTTTAGGAACTGAATCTATGGTTACTGAGCGGCTGGATACAGCGGTGAAGAATTTTCAGCACGTCAACCAAATGGTGGAGCGCTACACCCGCCTTTCGCGGGCCTACGTTCAGCTTTCAGAACGGTTTCACCGCCTTGACGTAGAACATATGACCTTAAAGGGTCAGGTGATCCCCCTGCTACGGGCTGTCAAGGTGCAGCAGGTTCGTCTCCAACAGGTGCAAGCCGAGAACCAGGCCCTACAGCAGGCCCTGGAGCGTCAGGCGGCTGAGCACCGCCAGGAGATCCAAAACCTGACTCAGATCTACGAGGAGCGCCTGCATAACCTTTCCCACCATCTGGACGAGCTCAAGCCCCTAGAACATCTGTTTTCCTTGGAGGTGCAGGAGGAACTCAGTGAGGCGGAAGCCCAGATGGAATTGGTTGAGGCCACCCTAGAGGAAATAGCCGAAGATAGCTGCCCCGATCTGAGCGAAGAGGAGAAACGCTTGCTGGCGGCCTATCACACTGATCCTGAAGCCTTTTTAGGCCCATTCGCTAGCCCTGAACCCCACCTAG
>DVEE01000546.1 GCA_015295885.1 Leptolyngbyaceae cyanobacterium M65_K2018_010 | reverse complement strand
GCGGTTCTCTGCGTTGTCCTCCACCACCATGATGCTAGTCGTTGTCGCGTTGGCACTGTATTGATGGAGTAATTCCGCCAGGCGATCGTAATCCACCGGTTTAAGCAGATAGTCGGATGCCCCTAGGGCATAGCCCAGGTTCTTATCATCCACCATGGTTACCATGACCACCGGGATATCCGCCAACTGTGGATCGGCCTTGAGTTCAGTCAGGATCGTCCACCCATCGACGCTGGGCATCATCACATCCAGCACAATCACGAGGGGACGGTGGGTGCGGGCCAACTGCAAGCCATCTAACCCACTGCCGGCACCAATCACCCGGAAGCCCTCCTTAATGAGGAAACGCTGCATTAAATCCTGTACCGAAGGGTCGTCATCAATCACCAGTACCGTTCTAGCGTTGGAGGATGGGCTAGGGGAAACAGCATAAACTGAAGAACTAGCCGCTTCGATGGCAGAATGGGGCTCCGATCGCAGCTCAGACACCCGTTGGGGCAATCGCACTGTAAAGGTGGTGCCCTGTCCTGGTTTGCTGCTGACGTGAATATCTCCCCCCATCATTTCGCAGAATTTTTGGGTGATTACCAACCCTAGCCCAGTGCCGCCATACTTGCGGGTGGTGGAAGGATCGGCCTGATTAAAGGCTTGGAACAGTTTAGCCTGTTGCTCTGGAGTCATACCGATGCCGGTGTCGGCTACCCCAAAGGCGATGGCGGGCACTGCCCCCGCCAGGGTCGTGGGCTCTACGGTGAGAGTAATAGTGCCATTTTCAGTAAACTTGCTGGCATTACTGAGCAGATTAAACAAACACTGGCGCAGCTTAGTGATATCGGCATGCATGGGACTCAGGTCAGGGGCGCAATGCACCACCAACCTATTGGTGTGTTGAGCCGTCAAGGGCCGAATGGTATCGGCAATTTCATGGATCATCGGGGCGATCGCAAAGGTCTCTAGGAAAAGATCCATTTTCCCGGCCTCGACCTTAGACAGGTCGAGAATGTTATTGATTAACCCCAATAGGTGCCGTCCGGCCCCATGAATTTTGTTCACATCGGCAATCAGTTCCGTTTCCCCCAGGTCTGTCAGTTCTTCGCCCAGCATTTCGCTATAGCCAATGATGGCATTGAGGGGGGTACGTAACTCGTGGCTCATGTTTGCCAAGAATTGGCTCTTGGTTTGGTTCGCGGCTTCGGCCTCGGCCCTGGCCTTTTCTGCCGCCTGGGTGGTCTCGGCCAGTTGAGCGGTACGCTCCTCCACCGCCCGACTCAGGTTTTGTTCCCGGGCTGTTACCTCGTGGGCCATGACCTGGAAGGCTCTTGCCAGTTGCCCCGGTTCATCGGCGCGCTGGGCAACTCGGGTAATTGGGGCCGAGTCAAACTCGCTGACTTGCTCAGGGGTAAGGGTGCCGTCGCTAACCCGGCGGGCAATCGTCGTCAAATGCTTAATGGGCCGAATTACGGTGTGCTTCAGCAAGTTATTAACCAACAGCCCCAGGGTGGCAAAAATCGAGGCGAAAATAGCCATCACCAGCCACAGATACTGCCGCCCCTGTCGAAATACGGCATCGGCGGGAACGTAGATGGTCTGGGCTGCCACAATCTCATTCATCTGCCATCCAAACCCACCCTGGGAACCAAAGCTAGCCAATTGGCTTTTAGGGGCTGCACTGGGGGTACTGTGGCACTCAAGGCAACTGGCCTTAGTCACCGCCAGAGGGCGAGCAATATAGAACAGATTGGCTCCTTCGCGGGCGCGGTAGCCCGACAATTGGGTTAAACCGGGTTGGTTGCGAAACTGTTCTACTAAAGCCGATTCAAACTCATCAGCCTGATCCCGTGGATTGGTGGGATTCAATGTGGCTTCCTTGTAGAAAAAGCTCTGATAGGCCGAATCAGCACGGAAGGTCTCAAAGACCTCGGTAGCGGCGTAGGCGGGTACGGTTTCACTGATGAACGTCGGGCTAGTGGCGAGCTGATCTGCCAGTAAGGGGCGAATGCGATCGCTGGTGTAAGCCCTGACCGAGTTCATCGTTTGGGTCAACATTTCGGCCTTAGCGGTCACCTCGCCCTCAGCCTTTCGCTGCATTGCTCCGGCTAGGGTAATGCCGCTAATCACTACACCCCCAAGAAAGACTAGGGTCAGCAGCAATGCAAACTTTGGCCCAAGCTTTAACTGGCTGAACATAATGGCGACCCCAAGTAACCGTCAGTTAATCAAGCATTGACCTACACCAGGTCTACATAGACCATACAGAGCAGAAAACCTAGGCTCTTTTCCTCTCCAGGGTTCAGAGGTGGCCAGCTCAAATTGAATTGCTCTAGAAACAGCTTTTCGGTCAGGACGCGGCTAAGGTTATCACTGTTATCCCTGGGAGAACATCGCCGCGTCATGGACAAGGGAGGTCCGTAGATTAGCAGCCAGGCGAAGTATAAAGAGAAACTTTTGGTCTAGGCCCCTCGGTAGGCGAGGTATCCCCGCTGAGATTTCCAGCTTAATGAAACTGAGATCTCGAACCCTTTCAAATTGATAAGTATGTTACTCAAAGTTAATGGTTGAATTCGTATCTCACTTAACACCTACGACTCTGGGGGCCCTATTCATGATCGGCCACGGTCCAGTCGGGCTGCGCACCTCCGAATCATACCCTTGGTGCGATGGACTGATCGCCTGCGACGCATAGAAACACCCACTGACAGAGTGGCTGCCAGGCTCAAAGTTCGCCTCTGAGCAGGACACCTATGGATAGGCGGCTATGCTACGGGCGGTTTTCTAACTCAGCCCCTTGCAACCACCGGATCAGGCCTCCTGCCGATGCATCCCTTAATCCTGGAGGTGATTCTCTGCCCTCTGTTGAAGACGACGGTCAACCCAGGCTCTGGCCCGATAAATAGCCTCCTGACGGCTGGGAGTGGCGGCC
>DVEE01000011.1 GCA_015295885.1 Leptolyngbyaceae cyanobacterium M65_K2018_010 | reverse complement strand
TCGACCAACCCTACCGCCGCCGCAAGCTGGCCCTGCCCACCTACCCCTTTCAACGACAGACCTACTGGGTCGATGGGGATACCACGCCCCATCCGTCCTCTCCAGGGGGGGCCCGTCAATCCCGACGGGGAGACCATGAGCTACTCGGATGCCGACTTTACTCAGCCGCCCTAGAACAGGACACCCTGCAATTTGAGGCCCAGATCCAGCAGAAATCGCCAGATTACCTGGCCGATCATCGAGTCTTTGACCATCCCGTCATGCCGGCCTCGGCTTGGCTGGAAATGGCCCTGGCCGCCGCCCCCCGCCTGTTTGGCAGTGAACGGGTGCAAGTAGAGGATCTGACCCTGGAGCAGGGGCTAATGTTGGAGCCATCCTCCGTCCTTTTACAAACCCTGGTGCATCCCCAGGAGGACGGCTCTGCCCGGCTGGAGATGTTTAGCCGCCCAGTCAGCGAATCCGCCGACACCACCGCCGTGGTCTGGACCCGCCACGCTACCGGTCGTCTGGTTAAAGCAGCCCCAACCCCGGCTGATGGGACTCCGGCCCCGGCTGCGCCGACCGACGGCAAAGTTTGGGGGGTTCAGGATTACTACGCTCGCTTGCAACACCAGGGCTTGCAGTACGGGCCAGCCTTCCAAACCATTCGCCAGCTCACCCAGACGTCCACCGCCCTATGGGGCCAGGTAGCCTTATCGGAATCCGAGGCCACCAGCCAGGCCTACCATCTGCATCCAGCCCTGTTGGATGGGTGCTTTCAACTGGTAGGGGCGATGGCGGCGGATCTCGCTGGCCAAGATACCTATTTACCCATGGGGGTGAAGCGTCTGCGGCTGGTTAACCCGGGCCAGAGTAGGGTGACTGCCTGGGTGACAGGGCTGGTTCCCCACGGCTCGGCGGCGGATCTACTGATGGCGGATTTAGTCCTCTATGACGGGCAAGGCCAGTTGGTGGCAGAGGTGGAAGGCTTGCAGTTGCGTCGTACCAGCCGCGATCGCCTGCTCCAAGCCTTACAGCCAGATATTAGTCGGTTGACCTACACCCTCGCTTGGCGGCCCCAGCCCCTATCCACCCCTGCGCCGCCAGAAGCACTGGCGGGGAATTGGCTGGTGCTGGTGGACGATGAGGCGATCGCCGCTGCCCTTCAGGCTGAGCTGGCCCCGCGTGATGGGCGCTGGATTCGAGTCCGGTCTGGCTCTACCTACACCCAGGTTGAGGGGAATACCTACATCGTCAATCCCCAGCGGGGGTCAGACTTTCGCCAACTCTTTCAAGCCCTGGCCGATCAGCCTTTGCGCGGCATTATTCACCTGTGGAGCTTGAGTGCTCCCCCCGTGGAGATCACGACCTTGGCAGACAGTCAACGATGGGTCTGTGGCAGCACCCTACACCTCCTCCAGGGGGTGTTGGCCCAACGGCGATCGCCCCAGCCCCAACTCTGGTTGGTCACCCAACAGGCCCAGGCGGTGACCCCAGAAGATCACCTCCAACTGTCCCAGGCTGCCCTGTGGGGCTTGGGTCGCGTCATCGCCCTGGAGCACCCCGAACTTCGTAGCGTTCGCGTGGACCTCTCCTCTCCCCAGGACATCCCGGCCCTGGTTCAGGAACTCGCGACCTCTGGCCGCGAAGACCAGGTGGCCTACCGCCAGGGGCAGCGCTATGTCGCTCGTCTGGAACGCAGTCTAGTCGCCCAGTCAGGGGTCAGCGACCGCCCAACTGCCCTGGCCACTGAGGGTGCAGTCCAACTCAAGTCTTCAGGCAAGGGCATTTTGGATGACCTCACCTGGGTGCCTCAGTCCCGGCAAGCTCCAGGGCCGGGGGAAGTGGAAATTCGGGTGCGGGCCACGGGGCTGAACTTTCGCGATGTGCTCAACGCCCTGGGCATGTTGAAGGCCTACCTGGCGGAGTTGGGGCTGGCCGACACGGATATTCCCTTTGGCGGAGAATGTAGCGGCGAGGTGGTAGCTGTAGGGGAGGGCGTCACCGAACTAGGCGTGGGTGATGGGGTCATCGCGGCCCTGGCGATCGGGAGTCTGGGGAGCTACGTCACCGTGCCCGCTAGGTTGGTGGTGCCCAAACCAGAGAGCCTTAGCTTTGAGGAGGCGGCCACCCTTTCTACGGCCTTTCTGACAGCCTACTACGGCCTTTGTCACCTGGCCCAGTTGCAGCCCGGTGATCGGGTTTTGATCCATGCTGCCGCCGGAGGGGTGGGGCAGGCGGCGGTGCAAATTGCTCAGTGGCGGGGGGCTGAGGTCTACGCCACCGCCAGCCCGGCCAAGTGGGAGGTACTCAGGGCGATGGGGGTTCAGGGGGTGATGAACTCCCGTAGCCTGGAGTTTGCCGACGAGCTGATGGCCCTGACCCAGGGTCGGGGGGTGGATGTGGTGCTCAACAGTCTGACCGGCGATTTCATCCCCGCCAGTTTGTCGGTGCTCGCTCCCCAGGGACGCTTTGTGGAGATTGGCAAAATCGGCATTTGGACGGCGGCCCAGGTGGCGGCGGAACGCCCCGATGGGGCCTATTTCCCCTTTGACCTGTTGGAGGTGGCCCAACACGACCCCAATCTGGTAAGGACGATGCTACAGACCATTCTGGAGCAGTTTGGCCAGGGGCATTTTTCACCCCTCCCCCATCAATCTTTTCCCTTGGAGCGGTCGGTGGAAGCTTTTCGCTTCATGGCCCAGGCCAAACACATCGGTAAGGTGGTCATCACCCAGCCGGCTGAGCCGACCGAGGCGATGGCCACCGAGCTCCCCATCCGTTCCGATGCCACCTATCTGATTACGGGTGGGCTAGGGGGGCTGGGGCTAACCGTGGCCCAGTGGTTAGTGGAACAGGGAGCCCGCCATCTCGTCCTCACCCGTCGGCGAGAAGTCGATTCCCAGGCAGAGGCGGCGATCGCGGCTCTCCAGGCCCAAGGG
>DVEE01000225.1 GCA_015295885.1 Leptolyngbyaceae cyanobacterium M65_K2018_010 | reverse complement strand
TGGAGAAATTGTTGGTCAGCCGGTGACTCGCCTGGCAGAACTGGCGGGGATCTCGCTGCCAGAGACCAGTCGGGTGATAATTGGCGAGGTAGAAACCATTGGCAGCGAGGAGCCCTTTGCCTTTGAAAAGCTCTCGCCGATTTTGGCCATGTATCGGGCCTCAGACTTTACCGATGCCGTGGCTAAGGCCCAAGCGCTGATTTCCTTTGGGGGGCGGGGACATACAGCGGTCCTCTACACGGCTTCCGGCAACCAGGAACATATTCGACAATTTGAAAGCACCGTAGAAACCGCCCGGGTGTTGATCAATACCCCGGCTTCCCAGGGGGCAATCGGGGATTTGTTTAATTTCCGCCTCGATCCATCACTCACCCTGGGCTGTGGCACCTGGGGCGGCAACTCGGTGAGTGAAAACGTCGGTGTCCAGCATGTTCTGAACGTCAAGACCGTGACAGAACGGCGGGAGAATATGCTGTGGTTTCGGGTTCCGCCCAAGGTGTACTTCAAGTACGGCTGTTTGCCCGTGGCTCTGCGGGAACTGGCAGGCCGCCAGCGGGCCTTTATCGTCACCGACAAGCCGCTCTACGATCTGGGTATGACGACCAGGCTAGAAGAAGTGCTGGAGGAAATTGGTCTGAAGTACGACATCTTCTACAACGTCGAGCCGGATCCATCCCTGGCTACGGTGAATCGGGGCCTGGCCTTGATGAAAACCTTCAACCCGGACGTGATTATCGCCTTTGGTGGCGGTTCACCCATGGATGCGGCCAAGATCATGTGGATGCTGTATGAGCACCCTGAAATTGAATTTGAGGGGCTGGCGACCCGGTTTATGGACATTCGCAAGCGGGTCTACAACCTGCCCGAACTGGGACAAAAGGCTCTGATGGTGGCCATTCCTACCACTTCTGGGACCGGCTCAGAGGTGACCCCCTTTGCCGTGGTGACCGACGATCGCACTGGCATAAAGTACCCCCTGGCCGACTATTCCCTCACCCCCAATATGGCCATCGTTGATCCGGAACTGGTGCTGACCATGCCCAAGGGGCTGACCGCCTACGGCGGCATTGATGCCCTTACCCATGCGTTGGAATCCTACGTATCGGTCTATGCCTCGGAGTACACCAACGGTCTGGCCCTGGAAGCGATTCGCCTGATTATGAAATATCTGCCCAGCGCCTACGAAAACGGGGCTAACGACCCCAAGGCTAGGGAAAAAGTGCATTATGCCGCCACCATGGCCGGTATGGCCTTTGCTAACGCCTTTCTGGGTATCTGTCACTCCATGGCCCATCAGTTGGGAGCAACCTTCCATATTCCCCACGGCTTGGCTAATGCCCTGATGATTACCTACGTGATTCGCTACAACGCCACCGATGTGCCCTTCAAGCAGGCCATCTTTCCCCAGTACAAATACCCCAACTGCAAGTGGCGCTATGCCCGCATTGCCGATCACCTGCAACTGGGCGGTACGACGGAGGATGAGAAGGTAGAGTTGCTGATTGCGGCGATCGATGATCTCAAGCGCCAGGTGGGGATTCCCATGACCATCCAAGAGGTGCTCAACCACGACGACAAGTCGTTTTATGACCACCTGGAAAGCATGGCCGATCAAGCCTTTGACGACCAGTGTACGGGCGCCAATCCCCGTTACCCCCTGATTCAAGATTTGAAGGAACTGTATATGCTGGCCTATCAGGGCTACTGGATTGAGCCCACCCTGTTTCACCCTGAGGAGCAACAGATGTCCGCTCCGGCGGCCGTGTAGTGGGCTGATAGTGCTTGTCCCTGGGGCTGAAGTCACCTTAACGACGATCAGCCCTGGGTTTTACCCATCCTCCAGCCATTGGCTATGGGGGATGCCCGCCCTGCCGTGACGGGTGCCCCCTGGCCGCTGGGGGGCGGCGAATCCGACTACAAAGAACTGTTACACTTCCTCAACAATCGGTATTACTGCCCACTCAAGCGATGATAGGATGCCCAACAAACGGTTGAGAGATAGGAATTCATGACTGAAACACTGACAGGTCAAACCCCTATTTTTGGAGGCAGCACCGGCGGCCTTCTGACCAGTGCCGAAGTAGAAGAAAAATACGCCATCACCTGGACCAGCACTAAGCAGCAGGTCTTTGAGATGCCTACGGGTGGGGCCGCGATTATGAACGAGGGTGAAAACCTGCTCTATCTGGCTCGTAAAGAGCAGTGCCTTGCCCTAGGCACCCAACTACGGACCAAGTTTAAGCCCAAAATTGAGGATTACAAAATCTATCGCATCTATCCCAGTGGCGAGATCCAGTCCCTGCATCCCGCCGATGGCGTTTTCCCCGAAAAGGTGAATGAAGGTCGCCAGGCGGTCGGTAGTATTCCCCGTAATATTGGCGCTAACCCTGAACCCGCCACCGTGAAGTTCAGCGGCAAGGCCACCTACGAGGTCTAACCCGGTCAAGCTTGGACTTGTGCCAGTTCTGGCCTTCGTTGTTCTCTCTGTTTAACCATCAATATCCTGATTTTGGGGCATGGCGTAGCCGTGCCCTTTTTGCTATCCCGGCCTTGGTAGAATAGCCCCATGATTTTTCCGACCTTTGAGCAATTCCAGGCCTACGCCCGTCAGGGGAACTTTGTGCCCGTTTACCAGGAGTGGCTGGCCGACCTCGATACCCCGGTTTCAGCCTGGTACAAGGTGTGTGCGGGGCAACCCTACAGCTTTTTGCTGGAGTCCGTAGAGGGGGGCGAAACCCTGGGGCGTTATAGCTTTTTGGGCTGTGATCCGCTCTGGATTGTGGAAAGCCGGGGCGAAACTTCCACCCAAACCCATCGCGATGGTACCGTAAACCGGTTTGAGGGCAATCCCTTTGAGATTTTGGCAGACTGCTTGGCCCCCTACCATCCCATCAAGCTGCCCACCCTGCCCCCAGGAATTGGC
>DVEE01000131.1 GCA_015295885.1 Leptolyngbyaceae cyanobacterium M65_K2018_010 | reverse complement strand
CGATACGGTAGGAATTGTGAGTCCAGCCGGAGCCACCTACCAACGAGATCGCCTGGACCTGGTGATTGAGGCGGTCAAAGCCCTGGGTTTCGTGCCCAAACTGGCTCCCCATGTGTTGGCCCGTTATGGTTACCTAGCGGGACCAGACCCCGACCGGGCCGCGGATCTCAATGCCATGTTTGCCGACCCGGCCGTAGCGGCCCTCCTGCCAGTGCGAGGGGACTGGGGCAGTGCCCGCATTTTGCCCTATCTGGACTACAACCTGATTGCCGCTAATCCCAAAGTTCTGGTGGGCTTCAGCGACATTACCGCTCTGTTGCTGGCGATCTTTGCCCAAACGGGCGTCATTACCTTCCATGGTCCCCACGGACTCACCGCCTGGCGACAGGACCAGGTTAACCTACTCCAGGCCGTGGTGATGGAGGGCCAAGCCTTGACCTGGACGAATCCCCTCCTGGGTGCCGACCAGGACCGCCTGATGCGCGACCAAGGGCGGATTCAAACCATTACCCCCGGTCAGGCCACTGGCCCCCTGATCGGCGGCAACCTTTCCGTCATCGCCGGCATTGTCGGCTCCCCCTACCTGCCCAACACCCAAGGGGCCATTTTATTTCTGGAGGATGTGGGCGAAGCCCCCTATCGTGTCGATCGCCTGCTCACCCAACTGAAGCTGGCTGGGGTTTTGGATGGCCTGGCGGGGTTTATTTTTGGCCAGTGCACCTACTGCAGCCCCGGTGAAACCTACGGATCACTCACCCTGGAGGAAATTCTCAACGACCACATCAAGCCCCTGGGCATCCCCGCCTGGATGGGGGCCTGGATTGGCCATGTGGAGCCCCTATGGACCTTGCCCATTGGTCTGCCAGTTACCATAGAGGCAACCACGGGTACCCTCCGCATGGTGGAATCGGCGGTGGTTTGAAAGGTCCTCGAAAATCTGGACTGGGGTGCCTTCAAAACCAGATGCTCCCCTGGCCGGAAGGTCACCCAGGCTCAGCCCTAGGAATTGATTGCTGGTCTAGGGCCTGGGAGCATGGACCGGTACCAGTTTGACCAGATCCGTGGCCGCAAACCTGGGGTCGGCCTGAACCGGTTCTACTTGCCAGGGTGGCTCTATGCTGCCTATCAAAGAGGCCGTCGGTTTTAACAAAAAGATTGTTTTCGTGGTCGGCAACCCCGGCGGCAGGCGATCCTCGGCCAGAAGCCAGAGGGGCGTTTCGGGGTGGAGGTGATAACTGAGGGAAATGGCATCACCCAGGGCATTACTGCCAGGTTCAACCACCACTAAGGGCTGGGGAATCCGGTTGAGGTACTCAGCAATATAGGGGTTGGGATAGCTAAAGGACTTATTCCACCAGGTCAGAGCGCGAGAGTTAACCCCCAGGGACATCAGGCCCACTCCCAATAGGCCCAGCACCAACAGGTGCCCCCCTAACCTCTGCAGGGGCTTAGCCGCCGTGATTTGAGCATAGAACCAGGGGGCCAGAATCAGTGGAACCGTCACCAGAGAGGGCAGAAAGTAGCGAGTGGTGCTGGACATCTGACCGCGATTGATCCAGTCGGCTCCGATAATCACCAGGGGAGAAACGATCCACAGACAGCCTAAAAAAAGTCCCAATTCTCGGTCATAGCTGCGCCAAACAGACCCCAGGGCCAGGACGACTAACCCCAAAACAACCGTTGGGCCCACCACCGTGAACCCATGATCCAGGGGCAGGTTGAAATCCACCACCACAGCACTGTAGTGCAGCCCCCACAACTGAGCCAAAAAGCCCCAAGGGCGGGATTCGTGGATCCAGGCTGTAACTGAGTGCAACCGCTGCCATTGGCGGCCAATGACCCACAGCCAGGGGGCAAGGCAGCCCAGGGCTAAACCATTGGCCAGGGCAAAGGCCAGCCACTGCCGTGGCTTTTGGGTCAAGACCACAAAGATCAGGTGGCTGAGTACCAGTAGCCCGGTCATCAAAGATCCATAGAAAGTGAAGCCAAGGGCGACCCCATAGCTGAACCAACCTCGCCAGTGCGGGTTCCGAAGCGCCCGCCATAGGGTGAGGTTGGCGAGCAGTATACCCACTACCCAAAGGCTGTATTCTCGGGCCTCTTGGCTATAGATAAAATGCACCGGCGACACCGCCAGCAGAACGGTGGCCAGCCCGGCAATGGCCGGGGCTTGGGGAAACAGCGATCGCCCTAGCCCGTACATGAGCGGCAGGGCCAGCACCCCAAACAGGGCGGCCAGGGCTCGATAGGCCCCCACCGAAGCAGTCCAAATATGGCCCCAGGCATAGGCGAGCAGATAGTAAAGCGGCGGATGTTCCGGGTGATCAACCAGGGCCATCCAGGTTTTGGCCAGGGAGGCATCGGCTGGAAAGTGCTGGTATTGCAGTAGTTCCCGGGCGGTTAGGGTCTGGTCGGTAAACAGTTGGGCTGTCACCTCCGGGCCGATATAGCCGGCCACCCGAAGGCTAGTGAATACCTCATCATGCCAGTAAACTTTGTGATCAAGATCGGCAAAACGGAGCCCAAGGGCGATCGCAATTATCCCGAGGGCCATTAGTTTGGCCAGCAACCTGTGGTGGGTCAATCCCTGCTCCTCTAATCCAAGCGCCTTTGGAGAGTACTGCACCGGTGTCCTGATGACAACGGTTTGGGGTGAATCAAAAAGGGCCGTATTAACCAGCCCCCGCTGATGGCTACTGGTGAAACACTGTTAGGGTGTAACTGGTCCACCGGAAAGAATGAGCAACCGCCCCATGGCTTCACTCCGCCTAGGAGAACTGATAGCCAATGTCATTAAAGTTGGTAATCAGGGCGATATTAGCGTGCTCCAGGCTAGTCACCAGCCAGGGCACCTCTTTGCAAAACCGGCGTTCGTGGAGATTAAACAAGACCGAAAAGCACCGCTCTAACCAGGGTTTGGCGGCGGTACAAAAAAGTACCACCCGCAGGAGTAACCCCATGGTCAGGGTATAGCCAATGTCTTCAATCAAATAGCGAAATTGGCGAAACACCGGGCGCTGAGGGCTATCTACCACCAAAAAATTGAGGATGCGGCGGCAGGTTTCCACCACAATAAAGCTATTTAACCGCTGGTCATCAAACTCAGCCAGGGTTTCTCTCAGGTACTGGCGCAAATTGCGGGCAAAGTGGTTGCCGTTGAACCTAGGCTCAACCGCCGCAATGGGGCTCAGGAGGTAGTCCACAAACTCTTCTTTAAAGTCTCGGAACGAGCGTGAGGTTTTGCTGTAGGTGGCAAACCAGCGAGCCCAATCCTTTTGGTTGCGATTGCCGTCAATTTTGCCCGTGTAGTAACCGATGGCCTCATCCAGAGCTGGAGCATCTAGCAAGGTGGGGTTCATCCCCCCAGCCTTAGCCGGGGCTAGGCGTTGACTACTGTGAAATCGGGCCAGACGAATGCCCAGATCAATTTCGGTTTTGCGCCGCAGGTCCCCAATATTCTGCTTTTGTTCCTGGCCGCTGTCTTTGGTGAGGAGACTGCTGTCGTAGAGAAAGGGGTAATAGCGAATGCGATAGGCCAAAGGCTGGTCTTCAAAGGCGGCCGCCGCATACCAACCGCCATGGTCTTTGGGAGTAGTAAAGATTTGGCGTAAACGCCCCAAGGCTGCGTACTGATCCGTTTTGACAAAGCCTCTAACCAGGTTCTGTACCCTTTGCACCTCAGGTACGGCCGCCGTGGGAGGAATTTCTTCAAAAAGAGAAATGAGCTCAGGAATGGCCCAGTGGTCCCGGGTTTGGGAATACCAGAGATTAATCAGGGTATAGCAGCAGCGGTTTAAAACATACTTGAACTCCCGTTCCGCGTTAGGTTCCCTAGAGAGTTGAAACAGCGCATCGGCCACGGAACTATCGGGATAATGGACCCCATCCAAAAACAGGCAACGGAACCGCTCAATCAGTTGTTGGGGAGACTCCTGCTTACGCCAGTATTGCAGGTGCTGGTATAGCACCTCTTCTAGGGTACCCGCAGGACGATTGGTGTAGTCAGACCAGGAGTCTAAAGAATCCCAGGAACTCATAGAAATGACCTGATTGTAGGGATTTAGCAACCTAACCAGTGCAATCGACGAAGGCTCAACGGGAATGTTAGAGAAAGTGTACCAGTTTTGCCATGCTAGGGTAGAGGCAGCAACCACTGAGTGACCTAGATCACCCATAAAAAATAAATTTACATAATCATACCTGAAGGTAGGTGTTAGCTCTAGGGCCAAGCCGGGTGTCACTCCCCTACAGCAAAACATCTCGCCAAGGGGAAAGTGGCCGGGGCGGGCTGACTTCATCTGTTGGGTAACAACGCTGCCCGTCCAACCGCCGGATGGCTCCGCCTAGAGCATCGGTGCAGTACGTCTAGAAACCCGATGGCTCAATTGGGCACATACCCTATGTTCCTAGAACAACGACTCAGAAACCAGGTTCCGGACCGGCGTTGCAACCGAAGTGGTGGCTCTAGGCTTAAGCCTGAGCGGCTGTCCTCTGAACAACCCTACCGATAGCCCAAGTAGGGCGGTCAGGGCTCCAGTCGCGGGCTAAGGGGTAACCAGACTGATCAGCCCCCTCAGGATGGGATGATCTTCGACCCAAATGGATACCGAGCCCCCATTGCAGCGAAATTCGCCCCACCCGTCCTGGTTTGTTGTTATGGTTCCCTGAACATGACCGGTCAGGTCGTAGAAGGTGGTGTTGGGCTTACCCACTTCCATCCACTTACTGCCCCCGGCGCCATTGCTCAGCACTACGGCCATGGCCCGGGGATGGTTCTCCGTGCCGAGACGAGTCCAACCCACCAGGTTGGGGTGGTCAAAATAGTCGTATTGGGGACCGTAGGCAAAGTGCCTGCGACCGATTAACAGCCGGTCGATGATGTCTTTGTGGGAGTCGAGCCAGATTTCGTACTCGTGGCCATCACGGCCCTTGTCTACGTAATGGGCCCCGTAGTAATCGGGGTAAAAAATACAGGGGTAGCCCTCGGCCCGCAGCAGAATCATGGCGTAGGCCAAAGGCTTAAACCAAGCCTCTACCACCGACTCTAAAGCTTGCAGGGGTTGGGTGTCGTGGTTCTCGACTAGGGTGACGGCCAGCAGAGGCATTTCTTGAACCACCGTATGGTCAAAGATGGTTCGCAGGTCATAACGTTCACCGGCCTTGCTGGCTTGATGAAAATTGTTGTGCAGGGGTGCATCAAATAAATTAAGACGCCCCCCTGAATTACCGGCGTACCAGCTCAAGGCACCCAGGTCGTAGGTCCAGTATTCACCGACGCAAAAAAGATCGCGTTGGGCATGATTTTCTAGATGCTCTAGCCAGTCGACAAAGAAGTCACCGCAGATGTGCTTGATGGCATCTAAGCGAAAGCCATCCACGCCAATGTTATCGAGCATCCACTCGCCCCAGTATTTGAGCTCACCGCGCACTTCAGGATGGTCAATGTCTAGGTCACACCCCATCAGATAGTCAAAGTTGCCCGATTCCAGACTCACTTTGTCGTCAAAGGATTTGCCCTCCATCAGCCAGACGGCTTTGAAATCAGGTTCATAGCTGTTGTAGTCGATCGCATCAAAGTGGTACCAGTGCCACTTCATACTGGAGTACTGATTGCCTCGACCAGGGAAGTCAAAGCCAGTCCAGGATTTAATTTTCCGCATATCCCCCAGGGGACGATGGCGATCCCCAGGATCCATGGGGGTGGCGTTAAATTCTTCCTCAAAGTCGGCGGCCATTTTGTGGTTAAACACCACGTCGGCATAGATGTTAATGCCCAGATCTCGGCAGGTTTTGACCGCTGCTACATACTCGTCCTTAGTGCCGTACTTAGTCCGAACAGACCCCTTTTGGTCAAATTCGCCCAGATCAAACAGATCATAGACCCCATAGCCCACATCGTAGCCCCCACCAATGCCCTTATAGGCAGGAGGCAGCCAGAGGGCGGTAATGCCGGCTTCCGCCAAGGCTGGGGCTGATTCCTGCACCCGGTTCCAGTGGTTGCCATCGGCGGGGGTATACCAATGGAAGTACTGCATCATGGTGCCGTTAAATTCATCCCCTCCCCGTTTGGCGCGCAGGGTTGAGGCATTCGCCTCTAACCACTCCCGCAGGGCGCTCCTGGCGGTTTCGCGGGCCTCGCTGGTGAGGGCCGTCCCCAGGGATTGGAAGGACTCTTTAAGCTGTTTGAAGATGCTAGACATGGCACCAAGGGATTAAGGGATTAAGGGACGCCGTGGCTCAACCACGTATCGGATCAGCATAGGAGGTGGAGATAAGGAAACGGTAAAGAAGGGCTCGGTTAGTGGACCGTGACCTGGGGGGGAGCATGCCAGGTCTGAAGGCCAGCCAGAACCTGGTCAGCGGTTGCGGTCCAACCCACAATGCCACCCTGGGCTCGCACCATGGCCAGGGTAGCCTGCTTAAACTCAGGGAAGTAGCTCTCGGTGGCGTCTTCCACCAGCAGGCATTCGTAGCCGCGATCGTTGGCTTCGCGCATGGTGGTTTGCACACAGACTTCGGTGGTGACACCAGCCAAGATCAGGTGGCTAATATTGTGGGTTTTCAACAAAAACTCCAGGTTAGTGTTGTAAAACGCCCCTTTGCCTGGTTTCTCGACCACGGTTTCTTCTGGCCGGGGAGCCAGCTCGGGAATAATGCTATTGCCAGGTTCGCCTAAAACCAAAATCCGGCCCATGGGGCCGGGATCGCCAATTTTGAGGGGAGCGTTGCCCCGTTGCCGCTTAGCAGGCGGGCAATCCGACAGATCTGGGCGATGCCCTTCCACGGTTTGGATGACCGGCACATGGAGGTGCCGAAAGGCCGCCTGTAACCGCTGCAGCGTGGGCACAATGGCCTGCAATCGAGTCACATCGTTGCCTAGGGCTGCTCCAAAGCCGCCTGGTTCTAAAAAATCGCGCTGCATGTCAATAATTACCAACGCTACCCCGGTGCTGGTGGGGAGAAGATAGTCGTAGGGTTGGGCAGAAATCACAGCCATCGCAAAATCGTCCGTGAAAAAGGCTCTCTATTTTAGGCCAGCCGCCCCAAGCAAACTGTTCACTATTCATCTGGACTGATTATGATTACCCTGCTGACTGACTTTGGCACCCAGGACGCCTATGTGGGTGTGATGAAGGGCATTATTGCCAGTCGCTGCCCGACCACGCCGGTTATTGATTTAACCCATGCCATTCCCCCCCAAGACATTTGGGCCGCGCGCTTTCAGTTACTCACAGCCTTTCCTTACTTCCCCCCCAAAACCATTCATGTCGTCGTGGTCGATCCGGGTGTGGGGACCCACCGCCGTGCCATTGCCCTACAACTGGCCGCTGGCATTTTAGTCGGGCCCGATAACGGTGTTTTCAGCGGGGTCATGGATCGCCACCCGGTGCTGCAAGCGGTCGAACTGACCCACCCCGCCTATTGGCGCACCCCGCATCCCAGTGCCACCTTTCAGGGGCGCGACATTTTTGTTCCTGTGGCAGCCCATCTGGCTAGCGGTGTAGCCTTTGGGGCGATCGGGCAGCCCATCGGCCCCGACTCCCTGGTGCGTCTGGACCTGCCGCCCTTGATTGCTACGGACCAGGGGCTAGAGGGTTGCATCCAATACATTGACCATTTTGGCAATGCCGTCACTACGATCCCAGAGGATCGGGTTGGTCCCGATTCCTGGCGCCTTGCCCTAGGGCCAGTCAGCCTAACCGGGTCTGCCACCTACAACACCGTTGAACCGGGGGCACCCTTGGCGCTGGTCGGTAGCCATGGGTTCATCGAGATTGCCGTCAACCAGGGGAGTGCTCAGCGGCAGTTGGGGCTGGCCCTGGGGGATACGGTAGTGTTGGTGGGGGGCCGTGGGGGCCTGGGGAACTAGCCAAAATAGGTCGGTTCGTTGCCAGGGGTCCACTTAATATTGCAACCTACGCTCGGCTTCTGGTCTGCTGGTCCCGGTAACCCGGCTAGGGCGGCGTCTAGGGCCGCTCGCAGGTCTTTGCCAGTGACCGGAATGCCGTTGCTAGGGCGACTGTCATCCAGTTGTCCTCGGTAGACCAGCTTTTTGGCCCGATCAAACACAAAGAAGTCGGGGGTGCAAGCGGCAGTGTATTGTTTGGCGGTGGTTTGGCTGGCGTCAAAGCAGTAGGGGAAGGTAAACCCACATTCTTCGGCCTGGGCCTTGAGGAACTCGGGCCCATCCTGGGGATGGGTTTGCAGGCTATTGGCACTGATGGCAACAATGCCTAGGCCTTTGGGGCCGTAGTCCACACCGATGCGGGCGAGCTCGGCCTGCACATGTTTAACAAAGGGGCAATGCCGGCAGATAAACATCACCAACAGGGCTGGGGCATCGGCGAAGGTGGCTAGGGTAATGGTTTCGCCCGAAACCACATCAGTCAGGGCAAAGTCAGGGGCGGCGGTGCCCAAAGGCAGCATTGTTGATTCCACCATAACCATGGGTTGACCTCCGGAGGGAATATGAAGACTGTGGCTGGCTGGCTGGGTTCCCAGCGGTGGAAACCCAGCTTGTTCCCAAGACCACTATACCTGGCGGAGTTCAGCGTTCTGCCCTGGGGCCGGAGTGCTCCAATGCGGCCCCGCCCCCCGGCTATCCAGGCGCTGGTGCAACTCAGCGGCTACTCTGGGAGCTGATATTCTGCAACCGTTTCAGCGTGCGCAACACAGAGGATAATGTCCGCTGGTCGCCCTGGGCTTCTAGGTGCAGGGACGCCTGCTCTAGATCGGCGATCGCCCGCTGGGCATCCCCCTGGCTTTCGTAGGCCGCACTTCGGTAGCAGTAGGGGAGGGCAACTGGATCGCCGCAGGCAATGGCATCGCTGTAATCCCGCACGGCCCCATTGAGGTCGCCCAATTCCTGTAAGGCTCGGCCCCGGTAGACGTAGGCCAGGGCTAGCTGGGGTTGCAGTTCAATGGCCTTAGTAAAGTCCTGCACCGCCGCTGGGTAAGCCTTCTGCTCGAGCCGCAGCCAGCCTCGATTGCAGTAGGCGGCAAAAAGGTGAGGATTGTAGTGAATAGCCTGATTAAAGTCCTGTTCTGCCTTATCCCGTCGGTTGAGCTCCAGTTGGGCGACCCCTCGGTTATTGAAGGCCACGGCGTGGTTGGGCTGGAGGGTAATCACCTGGCTGTAGTCACTGATGGCACCGAGCTGGTCGCGCAGATCATGGCGGGTGGTGCCCCGATTAAAAAAAGCCATGGCATCCTCGGCCTCGATGGCCGGGTTCTGGAAACGCTGGGTCAGGGCCTGAACAACCTGGGGATTGGTGGTGCGCAGCTTGGCTTCCACACCGGGAATAACCGCACTGTGGGTGGACAGGGTTTGTAAGCTGAGAATGGCGTAGGTCTGGCCAGGCGGCCCCTGGGAGCCACTGTCGCAGACCAGGTAACTTTCGGCGGTGCCCATAACTTTGAACTTGAACCGATCGGGGTACCGCTGGCGTAGGGGTAACAATTGGCGCAGGGCAGCCTTAAGCTCCGCCATCTCTAGGGTTTCCAAGTGCCATCGCTGCCCCAGACGGGACACTAAACGTCCTTCCTGGGGATTACCCCGGTGACACCAGCCCAGTTCCAACTGCCCCCCTCGATCTAAAAGGCGGGTAAATCCCCGTAGCAGGTCTGCGTCCATGACCATCTTGCTGGCCCAGGGCCAAACAACCAGCAGTCGATGCTGAGCATCATCCAGGGCTTGTTCTAGGGCCTGTCGGCTGGCCAGTTTGGGTGGTTCATTACCTGCGATCGCCGGGGTGGGGAAATCCATAATCCAGTCGCTGGCCCAGGGCGGTTGCCGGCCCAGATCTGCTGCTACCCAGGGGTGAGTTAGCTGTCCTTGGGCCTCGGCCAGAGCCTGGGTAGAGCGTTGCAACTGGGCAACCTGGGTTTTGAGTGGGCCTAAATACTGGCTCACCCACCGCTCTACCTGCTCTGGGCCGTAGTCAGAAGTTGGTCGATCGGCCACCTGATGCTGCAGGTCATACACCAGTTGATTCAGTCGCTCCAGTTCTGCGGCTAGTTCGCGGGGCGGGGGGGGCAATGGGGGAGAGGCCGCCAAACCATGCACAGACCCCACCGGAATTTTGGTCAGATCCCGTTCCAGGTTGGCCTGTTGGCGGGCGAGTTCCTTGACATGGCTGGCCAGACTATTAAATTCCTCCTGGGACACCAGCTTAGCCATTGCCTTCAGGAGTGCCGCTGGCTCCGCTTTGGCATAGTCCGCACCGGCAGCATGGAGTAGCTTTTGGAAGCGGCGTTCTAGGTGCGCTAACTCGTCTTGGAGGTTGGTTAATCCATTGCGCATTTCAGCACTGAGGGTTTCTAGGGCCACCCGTGTTTGCATCAAATCGGTTTTATGCTGAGCCAGTTTGGCCTCTGCCACCTCCACTCGACCCGCCGAGGCCAGTCGTTGCGCCTGGGCGGTCAGGTTCTGCACCATAGTCCAGGCCGAGCCGGATTGTTCCTGGAGCCGGAGTATATCCTGCTGAATCTGGGTGAGATCCGGGGTTTGGGCCGTTTGAATTTGCTCATTCACGTAGCTCCGCAGGCCTTGCATTTCCTGGGCAAAGCGCACAAAGGTGCGATTGTTCCGATCCATGACCGATCGCTGGAAGTTGGTCAAGGCCTCTGGAGATGGCAGGGCGGTAACCTGCTGGCCCAAATGAGTCAGTCGGTGCCCAGCTTGCCGTTGCTGGCGCGCTAACTTTTCCTGAGCCTCTTGCAGTTGTCGTTCAACACGACCCCGATTCAGTAACCCAATGGCGACCAGCACAGTGAGTGGGGCTGTAGCTAGCAGGGCATTTTGGGCCGCTATGGAAGCCACCGTGCCAAGGCCTGAACCGACCACCAAAGCCCGCTCCGTGTGTGTTAGCCAATGACGATTAGTCACGGGTCTGCCTTACTTGCTGACTGGCTGGATGCTGAAGAGAGTAACCATCCCTCGAGTTGATACCCTCTTCTACCCTTTACCAGGGCCGGGAGGGGGAATCAGGACGGTTTTTCAGGTAAGCCCCTGGGGTCAATCAGCCACCCTGGAAAGACGACCAGGAGAGGGTGGGGCCGCCTTTCCAGGGCAGTCATTATAGAAAATTATCAATCTGGCTAAAAAAACAAATTGCTTTTTATCAATTTGCCTCTTTCTTTTGGTGACACCCTTTGGCTAAACTCTAATAAAGATAGGTTTTAGTCTATCGAACTTTTCAGGAAATTTATTCCAGTCAA
>DVEE01000503.1 GCA_015295885.1 Leptolyngbyaceae cyanobacterium M65_K2018_010 | reverse complement strand
AAGGGTTTGAGGAAGTGTTTCATCGGGCTGAGGTGCTTACCATCCGCCAGAATATTTAAGACGAAGCCACAATCTGGATATAGCAGCCCCTCGATGGCTCGATCCTTGGCCACGGCCAGGGTTAATCCCGGCGGTGTAAAGGAGGCCTGAGATACCCAGGACGCTACCATGGCACTGGTCAGATCTCCTTGGCGGGCCGTGACCACGCACAGAGAACCCACAATCCGCCCTACCGCCTGTTCCACCGCTGAGGCCGGGGTGCGGGGTTGCTTAACCCGCTTGGCTTTTTTCAAGGCTTGGGCAAAGTCTGTTCCCACTTCCTCGCAAAATTTTAGGGTCACGTCCGTGGGCTTAAATTTGACCCGAATCGGCTCAAAGGCTAGGGTGTAGCCCCCATCCTTAAGCTTCTGTTCCAACAGATCAATCGCCTCGCCACTCCATCCAAAGGATCCGAATACACCGGTCAGTTGTGCCTTCGAGGCCGTAGCTAGAACAATACCCAGGGCCGTTTGGATCTGGGTAGGTGCATGGCCACCCAGGGTCGGAGAACCGATTAGGAAACCCGCTGATTTTTCGACCGCGGCTTGAATGTCTGCCGGATCGGCCTGCTCGGCGTTGATGGCTTCCACCGCCACCCCGGCCTTGGTAATGCCTCGAGCGAGGGCCTGGGCCAGGGTAGTGGTGTTACCGTAGGCGGAGGCGTAGATCAGGGCTACGGACAACTCCTGAGCGGTTTGGGCTTGGCTCCACTGGCGATAGCTCTGGAACAGTTCCCTGGCGCTGTACTGCACCACGGGGCCATGGCCTGGGGCAATCGTGGTAAAGGGAAAGGCCTCCAGGCGATCGAGGGCGGCCGTAACCTGACGAACCCCCGAGGCAAACAGACAGTCAAAGTAGTAGCGACGATCCTCCAGCAGATCGTGCCAACCCAGGTCAAATACTGATTCCCCACACCGGTGGGCACCGAAGAATTTATCGGTGTACAAAATTTTCGAGTAGGGGTCAAAGGTCGCCAATCCACCAGGGTACCGGGGAGTGGGAACCGGACAAAACTGCAGGTGATGTCCTTGGCCAAGGTCCAGTTGGTCGTCGCCGCTACGAATCACCCAAACCCGGGGGGAAGCATCGGGCAACAGATCTCTCAGGGCTAAGGCCGCCGGGTTAGAACACACCACGGTAATTTCCGGTAGCCGCTTAAGCAGAAGCTTGAGGGTTTCGACCCGGTTAGGATTGATGTGGCCTAAAACAACGTAGTTGATTTGGTACAGATTCTTAAGGTGTTGTTCTAGGGCAGTGAAAAAGATTGAGTTAAAGGATTCTCCCGGTGGATCTAGCAGAGCGGTGCGATCGCCCTGGATTAGATAGCTATTGGCCGTAGTACCTCGCTCTAAGGCGTACTCGATTTCAAAACGGAGGCGGTTCCAACTGCGGCAACGGAACACGGTCGTCCCAGCAGCAATGGAATAGATTTGGACGTCGCGGCTTGGAGAAGTCATGGGTGGACCAGGCACAGGGGCTCAAACGGAAGCCAAGCAAAATCAGGGGAAACTTAGCTGCTTTTAGATTATCAGGTGCCCTGCTCACTCCAGATTCAGTCAGCCCTCCGCTCTACTCCCCCTAACTATCCCGTTGGGTGCGGACCCAGCGTTGCTCCGGACGAATCAGGAAGGCCACGTACAGCGGAATTTTCCAGAGCAGGTAGGCTGGAATCATGACGAGCTGGCCCAGGCTCAACTCCGAACGCCCAAAGCCGCTCCAGGCCAAGGCTACCCCACCCAACAGCGCAGATCCTGCAACTAAAGCCATGTAAAGAGGTAGCCAGATTTGAGCCCCTAGGGCAAAGAGCAGGGTGATCACCGTTACCGAGGCCCAGATCATCACCAGCAGGGATAGGGGCGGAATAGAAAGTTCCAAAGCCAGAGCCAGTAGATCCCATCGACGCTGCCGTAAGGCTTGCCCAAATAGTCTCGGCAAATAAGCTCCCATGATTTGCAAATGACCATGTTCCCAGCGGGTGCGTTGCACCTTAGCCGCTCCGATATCATTGGGCAGGCGACTGGTGACTTGTACCGTAGGTAAATAGGTCGGGGCATAGCCGGCCAAGGCCAGATCCAATCCCCACTTCATATCCTCGGCGATGTGCCCACTGGCAATATCGACGGCGATCGCCATATCCCAGGGCAGAGCAATGCCAGTACCCGTTAAGAGGCAGGGGGCTCCCATCCGCTGCAACCCCAGGGGCCGAACCAGGTTTTTGACCTTAACCGCAAAGGCAGAAATCAAGCTCTTCAAACTCGCTGTCGGGGGTTGCTGGATTAAATAATTGGCCTGGACCGGCCGTCGGACCGCGAGTGCCTGCTCAGCGAGTTGCCTTAACCCACCGGCTTCGAGATCACAATCCGCATCCATAAAAACCACCACATCCGGGGGATTTTGCTGGAGATGTTTCAATCCGTAATCCAGGGCGTACCCCTTACCTCGCTGGGTTGGGTGGTTTCGTTCCACCACCTGGGCACCGGCAGCACGGGCGATCGCGGCTGTCTCATCGTTGCAGTTATCAGCCACGACCAGAATGCGATCCTGCGGTTGCAGTTCAGGCAGTAACCCGGCCAGGGTTTTGCCCAGTCCCGCAGCCTCATTATGGGCAGGCATGAGAACCGCTAGGGTGGCCCTATCGCTGTCCAGCAAGGGACAGGGCGAAAGGGGGCGTCTCCAGGCGGCCAAGCCGATCTCTGCAAATAGCATCAAGCAGGGTATGAGCAAGGCCAGGGCAATCACCCCTAAACCTAGTGAAAGCAGGGTCAGGAACATAGTATCTATCAACCAATTCTTGGACTTCTAGGTAAGCCAATCAGATATCAACGTAAGGCGGGAAACCGAGATATTAGAAAGGGTGTATCGAAAAGCACCCAGCTAAGAAGAGATAAAAGGCTCTACG
>DVEE01000326.1 GCA_015295885.1 Leptolyngbyaceae cyanobacterium M65_K2018_010 | reverse complement strand
GGAAGGCTTGCCTGAAGGAGCTTTCGGGTTAACGTCCCCCATGAGAAACCAGGGGGTTCCAGAGATGTGTCAGGCAGTCAGGCTACTAACTTGCCTCAATGCCATGATGCGAGACAACACACCCTGGCAAGATGACCAAGTCAGTGCGTTTTTTCAGCCCGCTGACGCTTGACATTTAAGATAATCGCTTCCGATACTACCGACCTCTCAGCCCCATCAATCGCTAAGGTGGCAAACGTCTGAGGCACCCTAACCCCTGCAGCAACGCTTCGCGAGCAGCTAGATCCGGCCACTATAGGGTTGCCGTGCTGGTCTGGGGAAGCTGCCCTCGCAAAAAAACTTGATGATTGGCCCACTGCCAAGGACAGCGTGCGTCGTTTAGATTAAGTAAATTAACAGAGAAAATTGGTTGTCCCGCGGCCAATGCTCTGATGCAGTCTGCGCTCGTTCCTTGCTGTGACCTCTCTGCCCCCTTTGAGTTTTCGTTTGCTGCGGTCTTCACTCAGTACCTCCCTGGTGGGTAGCCTCTTGACCTGGGGATTAGTTCTAGGTACCCGGGTAGGGGCAGCAGAAAGCCTCACCCTGCGTTGGGGGCCCCTCACCCAAACCGTGAGCTTTGACGATCTGGATCGCTTCGCTGCCACTGGCGAAGTCCCCCGCCCCCTCAGCCCCTATCGGGCCCTGTTAACCGATAATCTACAAACGACGCTGCGCAACGAAATTTCCCTGGATCCAGCGGTAGCCCAGGACTATTTGGACGACATTTTGCATACCCCGGGCGGTAACCAGTTGCTAGCTACCCTGCAGGCCTTAGTGCCCAACCTAGCGGCCACCGACCTACAGATTGCCCTAACTCGGGCAGCTCGATCCCAACAGCCCTTGACCCTCACTAACCTATTGCGGCACCTGCCACCGGCCAGTCTCGAACTCCGGTTGGGTACGCTGCTATCGCTAGCTGCTCAGTTTCAGCTGGCTCAGATGGAGAACGCCGCCCTAGGCCGGTTGTTGCGCCACGAGCTGGCCAAAACACCGCCAGATAGGGTTCCCCCCAGCAACCTGGATCCCTTCTCTACGGGGTCTTCCCAGGTCGAGCGTTGGGAATTAGTCCTGCGCGATCGGCAGCGGGAACGCAGCATTCCCGTGGATATTTATTGGAGCGAGGATACCCACGGGCCCCTGGTGGTGATCTCCCACGGGTTCGGCGCCGATCGCCGCTTCTTTTCCTACCTGGCTTACCATCTGGCCTCCCACGGGCTGACGGTGGTTGCGGTTGAGCACCCGGGCAGCAATGTGTCTGCCCTGATGTCACTGCCCCCCCCGGCGTCGGATGCCAAAGCAGAGGGCAGTCGCATTTTACCGGCAACGGAATTTCTGGATCGGCCCCGAGATATCAGCTATGTGCTAGACCGAATGGAGAAACTCAATCTCTATTCCTACAGCCTTCGGGATCGGTTTAATACCGAACAGGTTACCTTGATCGGGCACTCCCTGGGGGGCTATACCGGGCTAGCTTTAGCCGGGGCGCCGCTAGATTTACGCCAGCTAGCTGAAACCTGCCAGCACCTCAACCCTGTCCATTTTTCTCCTGCGGATTGGTTGCAGTGCGCCGCCCTGGATCTGCCGGTGAAATACGCCAATCTCAAGGACAATCGCATCCGTCAACTGATTGTCACCAATCCTCTGACCGGTCTACTGTTTGGTGAAGCCGGACTCAAGCGAGTCCAGGTGCCCACCCTGATGCTAGCTAGCACCCGGGATGGGGTGACCCCCATGGCCCAACAACAGTTAGGCCCCTTTGAGCAACTGGCGGGGCCTAAGTATCTGATTACCGCCGTGGATGGCACTCACCTGAGCGTGGGCGACCCAGAGAACCTGAATGCCAACCTGGGTCACATTCCCTTTATGCCAGAACTACCCGATGGGGCCAGCGGCAATCTTCGGGTCTTCTTACAGGGTGTTAGCCTCAGCTTCATCATGCAGCAAACCTCCGAGGCCAAGGCCTACCGCAGTTTTCTCAGCCCTAGCTACGCTGAGGCCTTCTCCACCACTCAACTGCCCCTGGGCTTAAGCTCTACCCTGCCCAATAGCCTGCAGGCCTGGCCCCGCCTCTATCAGCAGCGGCCCCATCTGCAGGCCAACTGGCTCGACTATGGCCCCTCGGTGTTCCATCTGGAGGCCATCAATCTGCGCGAACAGCTACAAACCCTGGGCAGTCAGATGATGACCTACCTGAGCACCAGCCCCCCCTCTTTAACCACGGTGTACTGGCCCCGGCCCCCTCGACGGCCCCAACTGCAAGCCCACCGTCCCCTGCGGCATCGGGCCACTCCCTAGGCCCAATTCCAGCGCCTGTCCCAGGTCAACAATCATTCCCCTCCTAGGCCCTGTACTGCCGGCCCTAGAGGTTTTGAGGTGGGGCGGGCAGGCCGACAGTTTGAGCTGGCACAGGCTACCCTTGCTGGGTAAACCCATCGGGGAAAACAGTGCCATGCACATCGGTATGGCGCAGGTTAGCCTGGTCTAGCTTGGCATTGATCATGACCGCGTCGGTTAGGTCGGCACCACTCAGGTTCGACCAACTCAGTTTAGTGCGGTATAGGGTGGCCCCGCGCAGATTGGCCCCCCGCAAAGAACTCCAACTCAGGTTGGTGCCCCGTAAATTTGCCCTCGATAGGTTAACCTGCACCAGGTTAGAGCCCGTCATTTTGGCGCGACTGAGGTCGGCGGTTTCCAGGTTGGCTTCCTCCAGGTTGGCCCCGCTGAGCAGGGCCGCCACCAGACTGGCCCCCTGCAGGTTGGCCCCGTTCATCAGGGCATTGGTGAGATTAGCATTGTCTAAATTAGTTTGGGGCATCTCGACCGCCAACAGTTTGGCACGGCTTAAACTGGCTTCGGCGAGGATAGCCTGGGTTAAAACCGCCTCTTCCAGGTTGGCTTC
>DVEE01000117.1 GCA_015295885.1 Leptolyngbyaceae cyanobacterium M65_K2018_010 | reverse complement strand
CCACGGTGCCGATTTACCCGGCCACCCCGGAAGATTTGCCCGATGGCCTGTGGATGCAGGTGGATAGCCTACTGATTTTTGACCAGGTCCAGCGCAAGGTCTGGGCGATCGCCTACGCAGACCTGCGCGACCCCGGTGCGAATTTGCCCCAGGCCTACCAGGAAGCCTGCGATCGCGTGCGCCAACTGGTGCATAAGCTCACCCTGCCGATCTCGGCCCAGACCGGTCGCCTGCCCTGGATTCCCCCCGCTAGTCAGTCCGCAGAACCTATTCCCTACATCAGCAATCGCACCCCGGCAGAGTTTTGCGCCGCCGTTGAACGAGCCAAGCATCATATCCAGGCTGGGGATATTTTTCAGGTGGTGATCTCGCAACGACTGACCACCGAATACGCTGGTGAGCCCTTTGATCTGTATCGCTCCCTGCGGCAGATCAACCCCTCGCCCTACATGGCCTATTTCAACTTTTACGATTGGCAAATCATTGGCTCCAGCCCGGAGGTAATGGTCAAGGCCACCCTGACCGACGGCCCCGAGTCGCCTCGTCTGGCCACGGTACGCCCGATTGCAGGAACTCGCCCCCGCGGTAAAACCGTGGCCGAGGACAAAGCCTATGAAGAAGATCTGCTGGATGATCCGAAGGAAATTGCCGAGCATGTCATGCTGGTGGACCTGGGTCGCAATGACCTGGGCCGGGTCTGCGTTAGCGGCACCGTGCAGGTGGATGAACTGATGGTGGTGGAGCGCTACTCCCACGTCATGCATATCGTCAGTAATGTCATTGGCCAACTACAGCCCGATAAAACTGCCTGGGATCTGCTCAAAGCTTGCTTTCCGGCTGGCACGGTCAGCGGTGCCCCCAAAATTCGAGCCATGCAAATTATCCATGACCTGGAACCCTGTCGCCGGGGTCCCTATTCTGGCGTTTATGGCTACTACGACTTTGAGGGTCAGCTCAACACCGCCATTACCATTCGCACCATGGTGGTGCAAGCTTTGCCCGGGGGCACCCATTCGGTCAGCGTGCAGGCCGGAGCGGGTTTGGTGGCGGATTCAGTGCCCGAAAGGGAATACCAGGAAACCCTGAACAAAGCCAGGGGCATGTTGGAAGCGATTCGCTGCTTGCAGGAGGGCGAGACCTAACGGCCTGTCCGCCGGATGGTTAATCCATGGCTGTAACCGCCATCTGCAAAAAAGTGTGAAGCCCCTAGCCCCGTTGATGGAGGTGGGCCTATCATGCAAAGGTCTGCCCGCCGATGGATTCAGAACAAGTTTGGGTGGATGTTTTGCTGCCCAAGGCGAGCCGCCATAGCCGTAGGCCAGTGAGCTAGGACACTGCTGATGGATGAGCTGATGGATGAATTACTGGGGTGGCAAGTCGGTCCTTCATCCTGACGCCGGTGGCGACGCTTGGTGGACAGCTTTTGTCCTTCTGGCGTTGACTGGATCTACCCATCCTAGCTGCCGTTATTAGGGTGCTTGAACCATGTCCAGTGCTTTCTTTACTGACAATGGCCGACCCCGGGCGATTACCTCGGTGCGGCGGGGAACAAACGGGCTGCCCCAATCCCTCAAGGCCTCCATTGCCGATGGGGATACCCTGGGTGTTCACCTGCAGGGTAGTGGCTCGGTGCGTTTTCTAGGGGTAGATACCCCTGAAAAAAACTTTCAATTGACCGGCTTATCTGGTTCTCGGCGCCTGGACTCCCCTGAATGGGAGACCTACCTTACCGATCCCTTTCGCCCTGAGCTAGGCGGCTATGATCTCGATCCTGCCCTGATCGCCCACCTGCGCCCCCGCCTGGGTGCTGGGGCCGGACAGAACCACCGCACCTATGGGGAGCAAGCCGAACAGGCCTTGATAGCCCTAGTGCAGGCAGATATGACGGCCCTGGGGCAGACCCTGGAGAGTTTCCAGTACTATCTTTCCTTCTCCTTTGAGGTCTTCGATTCCTATGGGCGTTTGCTGGCCTTTATCAACCGCAACCAGCCCCAGGCCAATACCCCTAGCCCTCGACCCCTGTCCTACAACGAAAGGATGTTGGAGCAGGGAGCGGCCTTGCCCTACTTGATCTGGCCCAATATTGATCCCTTCCGAGCTTCCTCGTTGTTGGCGGCTGTGCCTGCCCCTGGAACCGCCAGGACTGTTGCCCAAAGCACCCCGGCCTTGCGGCGAGCCCGTGAGCTGGTGCGCCAGGCTCGAAGCGAGGGGCGGGGGGTGTTCAATCCAGCTGCTCCGCTTCGCCTGGAGCCCTTTGAGGTGCGCTACCTGGGCCGGCGGGAAATCCCCAATCGAGGGGTGATTGACCTCAGCCGCAATGAGGATGTAATTCTGCGTCCCCAAAGCTATTGCCGTATTCCTAACCCGGAGGATCGGCTGTATATTCCGCCGGCCTTTGTGCCGCTGTTTGTGTCCCGCGGTTGGCGCTTAGAGGGTTGGTTTTAGGGTCGGGAATCTGACTTGGACAATCCGGCCTAGTCGGCCCCAGAGCCGAGAATTGAGCCAGAAGACTCCGGAAAGTTGGCCAGTATAACGGCAAGAAATTCGGCCTGACGATGAAGTTGTGCGGCGGCAAGTACCCTTTGGAACACAACCAAGATCTTGATACCGTCGGCCTCAGGAACTATGTTAGGCAGTTAGCAGCTTTAATTACTTGCGACTTTTCCAGTACCCAGGCTCACGACTACAATGCATGACTGCCACGATCAAAATGTAGTCCTGCTCAATTGTATAGAGAACGCCATAGGGAAACTTACGTGCCATACACCGCCGAACATCTTCATCAATCGCAGCATAGCGGGTTGGGGCTTCCCTGATCCGATAGACTGTCTCCTCGATCGCGTTTATGAACGCTTGAGCAACCTCAGCTCTCTGCTCTGTATAGTATTGAACCTGACTGCCTGACAGAAGTGGGTAAAAGGCTTGAAACCTCGTGACGCGAGGG
>DVEE01000577.1 GCA_015295885.1 Leptolyngbyaceae cyanobacterium M65_K2018_010 | reverse complement strand
TGCCGGCCTCAACCCGCCAGTAGGCCAGTTCCAGCCCCGACATCCAGGCGGCTAGGGCGGTGGCCCGAGGGGAGAAAATCAGCAATCCTGGAATGGCGACCTCGCCGGCCATTGGGGTCAGGGGGAAGGACTCGCCAAAGTCAATATCCCATTCAGACCAGTCTTGAAAGGCGGCGGCGGCCAGGCTCACAAAGGCCCATTGCTGACCCCTGAGGGCATCGGGGAGAGGGCGGGGGCTGGGGGGCGGGGCAGCCACTGCTGGGGTAGGGGCATCGGTATAGCCCGGTTGAGCCGGGTAAAAGGATTGATTCCGGTCGCTCAACCATTGTTGCAAAGCCACCGTCCGACGGCTGGGCCGAGCCGGTAGATTAATGGCTTCACAGGCCCGCTGGATCATAGTCTGCATCTGATAGCGGAAGTAGCGGAGGCTGGTGGGAGGTTGGGGGGCCTGGGCGATCGCTTCCTCCAGGGCGGCCTGTAAATTCAGGGAGTTTACCTCGGTGTTGCTCAGCCATTTACTGTAGCGAAACAGCTGGTCAGGGTTGGCCTGGGTATCAACAAAACCTTCGCAAATCAACACTTCCCAACGGCGTTTTTGGTTGTCATCGAGCAGGGGGCGAGAGTAAAAGTCCAGTTCCCAAACAGTGCCCATGGCTTACCCTAGACCTCACTTTCGGCTAACAGGCGGCTGATGTCCCCCAGGCGATTTTCGGCATCGGCCAGCACGGCCTCCGGATCCTTAAGGAATTCCCCCGGATATTTCTCTAGTACCTGGGTGGAGAGGGAAATTCGATTGCGCTCTGGGTCAAGGGCCACAATGACGGCTTTAATCGGTTGGCCCACCTTCAGCACCGCTGGCAGAGACTCAATGTAGTTTTTGCTGATTTGCTTAATGTGCAGTAGGCCGGTGATGCCCTCAAAGTCAATAAAGGCGCCAAAGGGTTTGAGACTGGCGACGGTGCCCTGCACTAATTGGCCCAGTTCCAGTTGGCCCATCACCTGGCTGCGAGTGGCCGCCCGTTGGGATAGTACTAGCTTGTTGTTGGCCTGATTCACCTCTAAAAAGGCGGCGGTCAGCCGACTGCCCACCAAATCCGCCAGGGATTCGGGGGCGGCAGTCAGTTGCGATCGCGGAATAAAGCCGCGCAGGCCTTCCACATCCACCGTCACCCCGCCCTTGTTAAAGCCAGTCACCTTGACCTCCTGTACCGCGCCTTGCTCCGCTTGCTGGGCTAGCTTCTCCCAGAGTTGCTTGAGGGCCAACCGGCGAATGGACAGCAGAACCTGGCCATCGGCATCCTGATCGCGAATCACCTGAAAGGTGTATTCCGAGCCAGGGTCTACCACGCCGTCCAGGGAGGTGATAGGTCGTACGGCCGCCTCTCGCAGGGGTAAAAAAGCGGCTGACTTACCGCCAATGTCCACGGTGGCGCCGTCGCTGGCGCAGGCAATGACGGTACCCCGCACGGTGCTGCCGACCTGAAAGTCGTAATCGTGGGCCTCAAGGGCTTTAGCGAAGTCTTCGGCGGAAAAAGTCAAGCTGGGTTCTCCTAGAGACAATCCTGCAACCTTCTACTATACACTGCGGCTAGGGCCAACCCCAGACCGGGCTGAGCAGGGATGGGCCGGCCTGGGGAAATGGAGAACCCGATTAGGGAGTCGGTGGTAAGGCGGCCAGGGATAACTGCTGGGTAGGGGCAGGGGCGGCAGCCTGGTCGGTTTCGGCCAGGAGGCTGCGAATCAAACGGGCCAGGGCCCGCTGGGCCAAACCCGCAACCACCTGGTGCCCCATAGCTTGGGTTTCGGGTTTGACCAACAAAGCGGGAATGCGGTTGAGGATGAGGGTAGCATCGAATCCCTGGGTGTCTTTGAGAATCTCTAAAATCCGCATCAGGTGACTCAGATCGTTATCATCCGTGGGGTTGGCCACAGCCCCACGGCTCGGGGTTGGCGGCTTCCATCCCAAGCGCCGTTGAACCGAGGTGGTCAGGTTTTGGAGGGTAGACTGGCCAAGCAGATCCAGGCTATTGACCAGTTGGCTGACGATGCGATCGCGCAAAAAAGAACCCTGCTCAGAAAATAAAAACTCCAGGGTTTGATCCAGCACCTGAGTTAGATCATACTCAGAGTTGTCTCGAGCATTGCGCAGCAAGTTTTCTAGCCGATTCCAGCGAAAACTGCCATCCTTAAACAGCAATTCCTGGAGCGAGAGACGCAATTCGG
Source organism: Leptolyngbyaceae cyanobacterium M65_K2018_010 (assembly GCA_015295885.1). Classification (GTDB taxonomy): domain Bacteria; phylum Cyanobacteriota; class Cyanobacteriia; order Phormidesmidales; family Phormidesmidaceae; genus Nodosilinea. Next base: position 9,049 of record DVEE01000577.1, on the reverse strand, counting down.
GGGCCGGGTCTGTCAAGAGCCGCTTAGCCACGTAGGGGTAGGCCTTGCTGAGCACCTTAAACTCCGGATCCACGTTGATGGCAATCCCCTCCAGGGTGACTAGAGAACGAATGATCAGGGCGTAGTAGGCGGGCACCCGGAAGGGGTACTCGTACATGAGGGCGGAAAATTCGTCGGTAATGCTTTTGAAGTTAAGTTCCGCCACACTCGCCCCCAGGGCATTGTTAAATACCTCCGCCAGGGCTGGAATAATTGGCGTCAGATCGGTGTCGGGGGTCAAAAATTCTAGCTTGACGTAATCCTGGGCTAACCCCTCAAAATCCCGATTCACCATATGCACTACGGCTTCAATCAGGCCGTAGCGCTGCGGGGTTTGAACCTCGCTCATCATGCCAAAGTCCAGATAGGCGAGCTTGCCGTCGGCCATGGCCAAGAGGTTGCCGGGGTGGGGGTCGGCATGGAAAAAGCCATGTTCCAGGAGCTGTCTCAGGGAGCACTGGACGCCGATATCAATTAAATGGGTCGGGTCGATACCCAGACGATTCAGCTCCTCTAGGCGGGTTAGTTTGATGCCCTCGATCCACTCCATAGTCAATACCCGGCGGGCGGTGTACTGGGGGTAGATGTGGGGGACATAGATGTCTTCAATGTGACCGTAGAGCTCGGCAAAGCGTTGGGCGTTTTGTCCCTCCTGGGTGTAGTCCATCTCCTCGAAGATGCGCTCGCCGAACTCATCCATAATCCCCACTAAATCGCTGCGAATTTTCCCGATGTAACGCTTGGCCAGGCCCGCCAGGCGGCGCAGGATGTAGAGATCAAGGGTAATGCGCTTGGCCAGGCCCGGCCGCTGCACCTTGACCGCCACACTTTCTCCGGTTTTGAGTCGGCCTTTGTAAACCTGACCCAGGGAAGCGGCCGCTACGGGTTCTGGGGATAATTCGGCATAGATTTCCCTGGCTGGGGCGCCCAGTTCTACCTCAATGAAATGAAAGGCAATGTCGTTGGAAAAGGGCGGGAGCTGATCCTGGAGGCGAGTCAGCTCCTCTAGAAACAACGGCGGCACCAGGTCAGGGCGGGTCGATAGGGCCTGACCGATCTTGATGTAGGCTGGCCCTAGGTGGGTGAGTAATTCCCGTAATTGTTGAGCTCGTTCCGGCTCGGTTTGGGAGCTCCGGCCCAGGCGCCGATCGAGCCAGAGATTAAAGAAAAAGTGCGTCAGCGGATAGAAGATCGTAAACAACCGTGCCACCACCTGTAGGGGCCGACGGCGGTAGTAGGCGGCGATTGCCTCTGGATCGTAGCCCTGCCCCTCAAAGGGATCCTGGCGCCGATGCGGGGGGCTGGGGAGCTGAGGGGAATTGGAGATCGCCGTTGGGATAGGCGGGCCAGCAATATCCACTACGGTCTCACTGGGCACGGTAATGGCGTCCTCTTGGCTGGAGGGGGCGAGAGAAGCGGCCCTAGAGGATTGGGCCTGGTCTTGAGCCAGATTAGAAACCATAGATACCCCAGCGATAGAAACCGACCCTGGACTTCCAGGCCGTGAACATCAAACTATTCCCGTAAACTATTGTAACGGTCTGGGGAAGGCCGCCTAGGTGCAGACTTCCCCACCTGGACCAACCCGCCTGCGGGGTTCAGTCGCCCAGCCATTCAATTCAGTGCGCCTGCACTAAAATCAACGGTTGAACCCAAGTTGCTGCCATGCTGACCGCCCTGCGCATCGAAAACTTTGCCCTGATTGATTATCTGGAGCTTAGCCTGGAGAGGGGCCTGACCGTGCTCACCGGGGAAACGGGAGCGGGAAAATCCATTATTTTAGATGCCCTGGATGCGGTTTTGGGCGGCAAAGTCAGCCAGCGTCTAGTCCGAGCCGGCAGTTCTAAGGCCATCCTAGAGGCCACCTTTGCCCTCTCCCCCGAACTCCAGACCTGGTTAGCCGCTGAGCACCTGCCGTTGGCCACCCCAGCCTTGGTTTGTAAACGAGAGATTCTGATCGGCAAAGCCTCGGTGCGCAGTCGATCTTTCCTGAATGGTAGCCCGGTTACTAAAGCCCAGTTAGCCGCCCTGCGCCAACGACTGGTGGAAATCACAGCCCAGGGCCAAACGCTTCAGATTGGCTCCGCCGACCGGCAACGGGACTGGTTAGATGGCTTTGGGGGGGCCACCCTCCTGCATCAACGACACCAGGTAGCCCAAGCCTACGCCGCCGCTACGGCGGCCAAAGGTCGCCTAGAGGCCCGACGCCGCGCCGAGCAAGAACGGCGTGACCGACAGGATTTGCTGATCCTGCACCAGCAAGAGCTGACCCAGGCGGCCCTCGATGACCCGGAGGAAATGGAACGTCTAAGCCAGGAACAACAGCGTCTTAACCACAGTGTCGAGCTGCAGCAGAGCAGTTATCGGGTCTATCAGAGGCTCTACGAGAGTGAAGCAGGGGAGGGCGCCTGTGCCGACCTGCTGGGCCAGGCAGAAGCTATTTTGGTCGATATGGAGCGCTACGACCCCTCCCTTGCTCCCATTCTAGCCTTGGTCAGTGAAGCCCTCACCCAGGTTGAGGAGGCGGGGCGGGCTATCAATGCCTACGGTGCCAGTGTGGAGGCCGACCCCCAGCGGCTGGAGGCGGTAGAAGAACGGCTGCGCCTCCTGAAGGGATTGTGCCGCAAATATAGTCGCACCCTGCCCGAGCTCCTAGCCTACCGCGATGAACTCAACACCACCCTGGCGGAGCTGTCCGATCAGGGGCAGTCCCTGGCTGCCCTGGAGGCGGACTGGCAGGCTCGGCAGCAGGAGTTGGTGACGGCCTGTGCGACCCTCACCGATCTGCGCCAGGAAACGGCCGCCCGTCTGGAGAGTCGGCTGATCCAGGAGTTGAAACCCCTGGCCATGGACCGAGTGCAATTTCAAGTAGAACTGCGTCCGGTGGCCCCCGGCCCCACCGGGGCCGATGCCATCCAGTTCTGGTTTAGTCCCAATCCGGGGGAACCGCTACAACCCCTGGCGGAAACGGCCTCTGGCGGAGAGATGAGCCGTTTTTTGCTGGCCCTGAAAGCGTGTTTTTCTGAGGTTGATGCGGTCGATACCCTGGTGTTTGATGAAATTGATGTGGGGGTTTCCGGGCGGGTGGCCCAGGCGATCGCAGAAAAACTACTCCAGCTTGGCCAACGGCACCAGGTGCTCTGCGTCACCCACCAGCCCATGGTCGCAGCCCTGGCTGATGTCCATTGGCGTGTGGGCAAGCAGGTAGTGAACGACCTGGCTGTGGCTACTCCGCCGCCAGAGTCGGCGGCGGCCCCGGCGGAAGCGGTGCGAACCGTGGTGCGGATTACGCCCCTGTCTTTGGAACAACGCCGGGAGGAACTGGCCCAACTGGCGGGCGGTGCCACCCACCAGGAGGCCCTGTCCTTTGCCGAGGCGCTCTTGTCCCAGGCCCATTCGCTGCGGCAGCAGTTGTGAGTATTCTGGTGGAGGGTTTTACCCTGGCTCCCGCCGTCTCGCGTCCACCTTCGTCAATAGCAGGATAACCGGGTATGAATCTGTGGCTTGCACTTGAACCCATCCTTGAGGAACCCAGTATCGAAGCCAATCTGCGCCAGTTTTGCCTGGTGCTTTCCGTATCCCTGGGAGTGGCCACCCTGTCGCGCATGTTTAGCGTGTTGCGGAATATTCCCTACACCCTGTTGCTGTTGCTGGTGGGGTTGGGCCTGGCGGTGCTGGATGTGCGGCTGATTAACCTGTCGCCGGAGTTGATTCTCTTCATCTTTCTGCCCCCCCTGTTGTTTGAGGCGGCCTGGAACCTCAACTGGCAAAGTCTGAAGCAGTATGCCGTTCCCATCGGGCTCTATGCCATTGTCGGGGTGATTATCTGTGTCACCTTCCTGGTGTTTGGTCTGCAAGCCTGGGCGGGGGCCTCCCTGGCCACGGCATTGCTGGTGGGGGCCAGCCTAGCGGCGACGGACCCGGTTTCTGTGGTGGCCCTGTTTCGGGAACTGGGGGTGGACAAAAAACTGACCACCATCATGGAGGGGGAAAGCCTGTTCAATGACGGCGTGGCCGTGGTCGCCTTTAATCTGGTCTTGGGCATTGCCCTGGGCACAGAACAGTTTGACCTATCCGTGAGTCTGACGCGGTTTTTAGTTTTTGTGGGGGTGGGGGCCAGCATCGGCGCTCTGATCGGGTTTGGCCTGTCCTTTCTGACCCAGCGCTTTGATATTCCCCTAGTGGAGCAGTCCCTCACCCTGGTTTCGGCCTACGGGACCTACCTGGTCGCCGAGGAACTGGGCGGCTCTGGGGTGATTGCGGTGGTGATCACCGGCTTGATTCTGGGCAATTTCGGCTCCCGCATTGGCATGAACCCCCGCACTCGGCTGGTGGTCTCAGAGTTTTGGGAATTTGTCTCATTTTTCATTAACTCCATCGTGTTTCTCTTGATCGGCGACCAGGTTAGGTTTGACCAACTGCTGGATGAGCTGGATAAGATTCTGGTGGCCATTGTCATCATGATTGCCGCCCGCGCCATCAGCGTTTTTGGGTTGGGAGCCCTGAGCAATGCCATCACCGGGCCGGCCATGGATTTGCCCCTCAAAGGCCAGACCATTCTCTGGTGGGGGGGGCTGCGGGGTTCGGTGTCGGTGGCTTTGGCCCTGAGTGTGCCGGCCCTGTTGAGTGAACGCCAGGAGATTATTTCAATTGTGTTTGGGGTCATGCTGTTTACCCTGTTGGTGCAGGGCCTAACCACCCAGCCGTTGCTCGAGGGGTTAGGGTTACTGGGCGACCAACCCCTGAAGCTAGAGTACAAACAAATGGCCGCCCATCGGGTGGCCTTAAACCGGGTGGTGCAACGGTTAGAGGAAATGAAACAAAACCAGGAATTTGACCCGGAGTTTGTGGCCTACCAACGGTCTCTGGTGGAGGGGCAACTGGAGCAGGTGCAGGAGACCATGGCCCGGCTGGAGCAGCAGCATGAGACCATTCGAGCCTATGCCGCTGAAAAGCTGCGGGAGGAGCTGTTGGCCATAGAGGCGGATACCTACGCGGAATTTATTCGGGCCGGACAACTGAAGGAGGATTTAGCGCCGCTGCTGGCGACGGTTTTGCCTGAGCACGCCGCTGAAACCCTATAGGGGGTGCTCTCGGTTCCTTAGGGAGTCGTAGCGTTTAGGTGCAATCTCAGCAGGGGATTAGGGGCTTCCGCCGGGGCCTGCCAGGGATTAATGGGGGCCTGACCCCTTTGAACCGGGGCATGGGGAACCGGGGCATGGGCTGCCTGGGACAACTGGGCTTGCAGGCGTTGATTGGCTAACCGCAGGGCCAGTTCCTCCTGCTTAAGGTGATCGCGCTCCGCCGCAATTTTCTGACAGTGGGAGCGAAGACTGGTTTGCTGGTGAAACTGCTCGCCCAACTCGGCGCTGAGTTCAGTAATTCTCTGCTGTTGCGCTTCAATGATCGCCCTGAGGGCCACGGGATCTTGAATATGGTCCAGATCGCAGGCCGGTTGACTGGGATCCTCGTGGGTGACGACTTCTGGCAGTAGCGGCAGGGAATGACCGGGCTCTTCCAGGGTTTTGGAGTACACCTGCATGCGAGCAAAGGCCACCTGATGGCGGGTGAGGGTGTTATCGAGTTGTTGAATATGTTGCTGGGCCGCCTGGAGCTGGCTGCTGAGGCTGACGGTGAGCGATCGCACAATCATCACCTCAGAGTTGAGATCCAACTCTGGCCCTGGACTGTGAGGAGTGGACAGGCCTTGGTAGTAGTTTTTCAACCGCACCAGGTAGTCCTGGACCTCGGTCTGACTTTGGTAGATGCGCACTCGCAGGCGCTCTAGTTCCAGCTGTTGATCGTCAATCAGCCGCTTCAGACTGGCTATCATCCGTTCCAGCACCTGCTGTTGCCAGTCTGCCTTAGCGGCCAACTGCTGCTTCAGGTTGAGAATAATTTTTTGCTGAACGTTAGAAAACTCCTCGGTTTGGGCTAAATGGGCCTGCAGCATTTGGTGGTTGGCCACCTGCTGCTGCATTTCCTGGAGGGATTGGGAGGCCTGGTCAAGGGCCTGTTGAAGCAAGCAAATACGTTGAACCAGCTTGAAGTCCAGCGAACTGTCCTGGTGCATGGAGACAACCCAATGGGAGGATAAGCTAACGGATTGAAGGGGAATCGGATAGTCCTGAGCAGGGGGAAGTGGGTTTAAGCCCTACTCTCAGGGGCAGATTTGAAATGAAATTTACCGGTTGGCCTGGGCCCCTGTCTAAGGGGGTCAGAACCCCACAATCAAACTCCAAAGGCTGATCCCGTACACCAGCGTACATCCATGCTGCCCCAGGGATTGGCTTAGGGGTTGGCGCCCGATTTTTTGGCTCAGACCGATCGATAGACAGACCCCCAAAATCAGGGTAACACCCTGGAGAAAGGCTACCACTGCGGGGTGGGCAACCCCAACCGGCAGATTTGCCCCTGAGACTCCAAAGGTGGCTAAAGAGACCGGTAATAGGCGACCTCCCTCCAGCAGACCCAGGCGTAGATAATGGGCCAGATTAGCGGCCCAGACCAGGGGCAGGTAGCCATAGGCCAGCTTGATGAAGGATCGGGTTTTTATCCCAGTAGACCCTTGGGGTAGCCATCGATTTATACCGGCCAGGCCTAGGGGCAGTAGGGCTGGGCCGGCCAGCACCCCTGCCGCGATTAAGCTATGCCAGCCCAGGTTGTCTAGGGGCAGGGCCAGATTAAAACGCTGCTCAATTTCTGGCAGTCGATGCAGGTAGACCGCCCCCAACAATAAAAACATCAGCGCTACCTCGTAGGCGCGAGGCGGGTGGGTGGTCCACAGGTCGATGCCGGGAGGGCGCAGGTTAAGTTCTACGGAGCGGTGGGGGCAAGCCTTGAGGCAGGTCATACAAAGCACGCAGTCCCGGTTATCCTCCAGTTGGGCCGGGTGGGAATAGAGGGGACAGCCGCCCGTGGCCTGGCCTTCTCCCTGGGTTGGCCCCCCCTTATAGCACTGATAGGTGGAACAGGTGGCGGAACAGATGCCCTGCTGGGCCCGTAGTTCGGTCATGGCCAGTTTGGCAAACAGCCCATTCATGCCGCCAATGGGGCAGAGGTAGCGGCACCAGAAGCGTCGTTCAAACAGGGCCGAAAAGATCATGGCACCAGCGGTAATCAGCAGCAGCAGGCAGGCGGACAGGTAGGCGGTATCTTCCAGGTGCCAGACCTCTTCCCAGATCAAAATCAGGGCAAAAAGTGCCCATAAAAACCAGCCCCCCCATCGCTCTGCCGCGGCTCGGGGCCAGCGCCTGAGCTGACCGGGGAACCACCGCTGGCTTAGGCGCTGGGTCACTTCGCCGTAGATCATAAAGGGGCAGACCGCGCACCACAGCCGCCCAACCACCGGAAAGCCCAACAGCACCAAGGGCCACCACCAGGCCCAAAACACCAGCAGCGCAACATTCTGCTGGCGCCGCTGTGGCCCTAGGAAGAGGATCAGCACGACGGCGGCAAAGAGGCCGAGGGTGAGGCCGTAGTTAAGCCGGTCGGGCCACCAAGGGCTGCGTAAAAATCGGCGCAGCCCCGGGTAGCGATTGAGTAGGTTGAGGCGCAGTTGCCTTTTTTTACCCTGGGAGGGCCAGAGGATTTCTTCGGTCAGGGATCCACCTGGCACCATTTGGGTAATCGCCCGTTCGACCAAGTTTTCTAACTCGCGTAGGTTATTGGGAAAGTCGTAGGACTGCAGCCGACGAATGGCCTCGGCGGTGACCGGAATGCGGTTGAGGCGACGGCGACGACAGAGCAGGGAGAGGTAATAGTTGACCAGATCCTCAAGGTCCGCCTTACGCACTCGCAGGGGAGGAACCTTGATGGTGGTGGCCACCAGGCGATCTAAAGCGGGGGTCGACTGTTCAGAAATCAGGATGATCCGAGCCGGGGATTCCAGGGTGGGGGCGGGGTTATCCCCCCGTTGCAGAGGTTGGTACTGGCCGGTGCGAATCAACCGGGCCACCGGCTCTACCAGGTCTGCCGGTAGCTCCCTGGGGTTGCTGAGGACTAGGGTGCCTGCGCCCAGGGCGGCGAGGATGCCGAGTTTGCCACCCACCCGGCCAAATAGGTCAGCCCCGCTAGCCTGGAGTTTAGAGCAGTCTAGCTGAATCATAGGACTGCGGCGCTGGCTAGAACCATAGTGGATGAGGGCGGCCAGGTTGTCCTTTTCCACCCCTGGCTCCCCAAAGATCAACACCGGTTGGCGATCGCGGGCGGCCTCACGAATTTGCTGCCGCAAGCGCTCCGCATAGCGACTACGACCAATCACCCCCCGCTTGGCCCGGGGCACCAGGTAAGGGCGCAGGGTCGCCTGGCGCTCTTGCTCATAGCTGTACTGAAAGGAGAGTCGCTGTAGGGCTGTGATTAATTGCCGGGTAAAAATCTGCAGGATTTCGGGGTGACTGTTCAGAATTGCCTGGAACCGATCCTGGGCCACAAACCAGAGGGTGCTCTCGGTTAAGGTCCACACCGTTTGGTCCACCCCCTGATTCAGCAGTAGCGCCTCTAGGTTAAGCACGGTGCCGGGCAAAAAGCTCACCCCACCCCACCCGTTGGCCAGGGTTTCCAGCTTGCCCTGCCAGAGAATATAGAGCCCCGCCGGGGGCTGCCCCGCTTCTACCACGGGTTGGGAGGCCGCGTAGGGAATGACCTCAATCTGGCTGGCTAGGGCGGTCAAGATGGTAGGGGGGAGCAGGTTGAGAGGGGTGCGCTCCTGCAAAAAAATGACGCGATCGGCTACAGTCATGGCAGGTCACCACAATACTGGCTGTAGCCCTATGATGACGGTAAACGACCTCTGGGTACCGCTGGCATTACTCAGCTTAATCATTGCCGCGGCCATCTACTTTAGCCGCGTCTAGGTATTCTCCTGGGGCTCGAGATTGGGCTCGAGCGACTCGCTCAGCCAGACAAGCCCGGTTAGTTAAAGGGACTCATCCAGATCCGCCGCCCTAGGAGCCGAGGTTTCCCCCAGGCTAGGCGGAGTAACCGTGGGTTTCGGCGGTTCCGCAACGGC
>DVEE01000351.1 GCA_015295885.1 Leptolyngbyaceae cyanobacterium M65_K2018_010 | reverse complement strand
CTACGAAGCGATCGAAGATCGAGAATCCGCCTACGAGTTACTGCAACGGAGGGCCGAGGCTGCCACCCAGGCGGCTGAGATGGAGAAAATCCAGGCGGCTGAAGCCAAAGCTGCCGCTGAACGCCAACAGCAATGGGAAAAGCAGGCGGCGGCCCAGGCGAGGGAAGCGGCTCGCCTGGCTAAGGAGCGGGAGAAATTGCTGCTTGACCTGGCCGAGGGGGCCGCCCAAGCCCTGGGGGGAAGGCAGGGCAAAAAAATCGTGCGCGGCGTGATGGGAGGGATTTTGGGCTACGGTACCGGACGCCGTCGATAAGCCCAGGGGGTTGGTCACTGATCCGCCGGGTGCTCCGGATCATGGCTCAATAGGACAAATGTATTGAAAAAATTGGTAACTGAGCTAGGATGGCCCTAGGGTCAGTTTTCCCAGCCACGGAGTTTTGCTATGGCCATCTCCCAGCCGCTCGGTTCCGTCATTCAAGGATCCCTTAGCCAGGGGCTTGAAATTCGCCTGCATCCCGACATTTCCGTAGAAGAGATGCGGGTGGGCAAGTTCTTAGTAGTGCGGGGGCGGCGATCGCAGTTCTTTTGCATGCTCACCGATGTGGCCCTGGGCACGGGCAGTCAACGCATTCTGGCTCACCCACCAGAACCGGACAATTTATTTTTACAGGAGGTGTTGGCCGGTACCGGCACCTACGGCACCCTCACCCTGATTCCCATGCTGATGTTCACCCAGACCCAGGCAGAGGACGGAGAAATCGCGGGTCAGGGTTCAACGGTGAAGCGAAAACCTAGCAATGGCACCCAACAGGGCCGGGACAGTCGCTACGCCGCTCTAGTAGTCCAGAGTAATGCCGACGTAGAATTACTGCCGGTCAAAACCATTCCAGCCCACTTTAGCCAGGTCTACGAGGCCAGTGAACGGGACTTTCGCATCATCTTTGGTTGGGAAGAGGATCCCCACCGGCGCAATTTCGCCATCGGTCAGCCCATTGACATGGATGTCCCCGTCTGCCTAGACCTGGATCGGTTTGTGGAACGTAGCAACGGTATTTTTGGCAAATCTGGCACCGGCAAATCCTTCGTGACCCGGCTGCTGTTGGCGGGCACCATTCAGCGGGGGGCGGCGGTCAATTTAATTTTTGACATGCACTCTGAGTACGGCTGGGAAGCGGTTAGCGAGGGAAAGCACTTTAGCACGGTCAAGGGGTTGCGCCAGTTGTTTCCGGGCCAGGTGCAAATCTTCACCCTCGATCCTGAATCCACCCAGCGCCGGGGCGTGAGCGATGCCCAGGAGCTTTACATCAGTTTTGACCAGATTGAGGTGGAAGACCTGACCCTGGTGCGGGGCGAATTAAATCTCTCCGAAGCCAGTTTGGAGAATGCGATTATTCTGCGCAACGAGTTTGGCAAAGCCTGGATCAACCGCCTACTCACCATGACCAACGAAGAAATCCAGGAATTCTGCGAAACCAAAATGGGCAGCAAGTCTTCCATCATGGCCCTGCAGCGCAAGCTCACCCGTCTGGCGGATTTGAAATATATGCGACCCAGCAGTGCCACCAACTACGTGGCTAAAATTCTGGCCACCCTGGACGAAGGGAAGCATGTGGTGATTGAGTTTGGCTCCCAGTCCACTATGCTGGCCTACATGCTGGCCACCAACGTGATTGCCCGCCGCATCCATGCCAGCTACGTGCATAAGGCCGATCGCTTTTTGCAAACTAAAAATCCCGCCGATCGGCCTCGCCAACTGATGATTACCATCGAAGAGGCCCACCGCTTCCTCGACCCGGCCACCGCCAAACAGACCATCTTTGGCACCATCGCCCGGGAAATGCGCAAGTACTTTGTTACCCTGCTGGTGGTCGATCAACGCCCCTCGGGCATTGATAACGAGGTGATGTCGCAAATTGGCACTCGCATTACCGCCCTGCTCAACGATGAAAAGGATATTGACGCGATTTTTACCGGCGTGTCAGGGGGGCAAAATTTACGCTCGGTGCTGGCTAAACTCGACTCCAAGCAGCAGGCCCTGGTGCTGGGCCACGCCGTCCCCATGCCGGTGGTGATCCGCACCCGCCCCTACGACAGTACCTTCTACGCCGAGGTCGGCCCTAGGGCCTGGGAAACTGTTCCCGATGAGTTGGTCTTCAAGGCTTCCGAAGCGGCCAAAGCCGACCTGGGGTTTTGAGCCGGTCTGGATCGGGGTGCCCCCCCGCGGAGTGGCCCAAGGCTTGAAAACTCAAGGGTTTTGGCCTTTGCCCTGGCTTCTGCCCCTGGGATCCGAACCGGGGAAAGCCCGTTAACTTTCTTAAAAAAGCCCGAAAACTCTATAAATTAAACGTTTTAACGATCCACTTTTCTAAACTTGCCCTTAGAATGAGTCAGTGAAATTCCTGGTTTACAGGGGTTTCAGCGTTTTTGTAGAGCAATAACCCGGCCCAGGGCTGAGGCTTCTCTACAGGTTAGGGCTGATTTCCCCCAATGTTTCTTTTCCCATAGGAGACCGTAATGAACAAAGGTGAACTCATCGATAAGGCGGCTGAGAAGGCTTCTGCCAGCTTAGACAAGCCGATTACCAAGAAAGACGTGGATGCTGTAATCACCGCTACTATCGAAATTATTATGGACGCCGTAGCCGAGGGTAATAAGGTGACTCTGGTTGGGTTTGGATCCTTTGAACCGCGGGATCGTAAAGAGCGCGAGGGACGCAATCCTAAAACCGGCGAAACCATGTTGATTCAAGCCACCAGAGTGCCTGCCTTTTCCGCTGGCAAGTTGTTTAAGGAAAAGGTGGCTCAGTAATCGCGATCTTGTCCTCTCTGACTTCAGTTCGACCGACTCACGGGGGAAATCTGGCCTGGGCAGCGGCGATCGCCGGTTGTTCCCCCGCTTCCCTTTTAGACTTTTCCGCCAGCATCAATCCCCTGGGCCCGCCAGAGTCGGTGATGGC
>DVEE01000316.1 GCA_015295885.1 Leptolyngbyaceae cyanobacterium M65_K2018_010 | reverse complement strand
GGAAGACCTGTAGGCGTTGAAGCCAGGGGTAGGGGTTGATAGCGGCCCTCCACCAGTTTGGCCCCCCGCAGTTGAGGCTTGAGGTAATCGGCGGTGGGGTCGTATTGGAAGTATTCTTCAATACCCAGGCTGGCGTAGAGGCGGGGTTTTTCCTCCTCGTCCTGGCGCTGGGTGCTGCGGGAGGTGATTTCTAGGACAAAGTTAGGCAGCTTGTGGCCTTCTTGCCAAGTTTTATAGCTGCGGCGCTTGCGGTTGCTGACGCCAAAAATGACAAACACATCGGGCGAAATTGAGGCTTTGGGGTTGCCCTCTTCGTAGTAGATAAACAAATTGCCCGAAACGTAAACATTAGGACGACCCTTAAAATACAGTTGCAGCACCTCAACGCAGTACAACAAGTAATCGCGAGTGGCATCGCTTTCGGTCATCGGTTGTCCATCGCAGTCAGGATAGATGATGGGTGCAGTGGTGAGTCCGGTGGGCTCGGCCATAGGACGGCATCCTTAGCGGGTTAGCGTGGTTCTATTATGCCATTGCCGCTCTGGGTAGATGGTCAATCAGAGGCTGTCCCCCAATGTCCCGATCCCGTACGTTGACTTAGTTACAAACTTTGCCTCCATGACTAACTAATGATCTATCTTGACTACCATGGGACCACGCCCGTGGATGTGAGGGTTGCCGAGAAGGTTCTTCGCACCATGACCGAGGGCTTTGGCAACGCCAGCAGCCTTGATCATGAGGTCGGCGATGGTCCGAAGGACCGGCTTCGCCATCGCGCTGAAGCCGCCGTCAAAGCCGCTGCCCGCCACGTCGCAGACCTGGTGGGCGCTACCCCGCGAAATATCCTCTTCACCTCCGGCGCCACCGAAAGCCTCAACCTCGCCATCCAAGGCACCATCAACACGCTTTCTCCTCTCTCCCAGGTTGGGAGAGGGGCTGGGGGTGAGGGCAACCCCCCATCGCCATCACCGCCGTCGAGCACAAAGCCGTCCTCGACACCTGCCAAGCCCTGGCTCAGCAAGGGCGCATCGATCTGCTGCAACTCCCGGTCGATGCCCAAGCTCGTCTAGACCCGACCCAGCTCAAATTTGCCCCTGTTCTCTGACGACAGCTTACCAAGGCCGACTGGGCGGCCTTGCCGCAAATGGCACAAGATGCCCTGAGCCTGTATTACGATCAGAGCACTACCGGTTGACCTATGTCACCATGACCACAGAACGACTCCTGAAGCTTCCCCCCCTGGAAAGCGGCGACCGTCTTACTCGCGCTGAGTTTGAGCGGCGTTATGCGGCCATGCCGGCTGTTAAAAACGCCGAACTGATTGAAGGAGTTGTTTACGTGGCCTCCCCATTACGGGCCAAAGCCCATGGCCAGCCCCACGCAGCGATGATGACCTGGTTAGGAGTTTACAGTGCCGCTACACCAGGCATAGGCAGCTACGATACTCCCACGGTTCGCCTGGATGCCGATAATGAACCTCAACCCGATGCTGTCTTACGTTTCGAGCAAAACGGCCAATCAACGATTAGCGAAGACGACTATATTGAGGGGGCACCTGAGCTAATCGTCGAAATTGCCGCCAGTAGTGCATCCTATGATCTTCATGACAAATTGCGGGTTTATCGCCGCAATGGCGTTGGTGAATATCTGGTGTGGCGCACCTACGGCCAGCAGTTCGATTGGTTCACCTTGAAAGATGGCATTTATGAGCCGCTGGCTCCCGATCAGCAAGGCATTTTCCGCAGTGTTCAGTTTCCAGGTTTGTGGCTGCCCGGCAATGCGCTTTTATCAGAAAATCTAGCGGCAGTTCTGGCTGTTTTACAACGAGGACTCGCTACATCTGACCATCAAGCCTTTGTTGAAAGCCTGAGCACGTCACAGCCCTAAATTCCGCACTGTGATCTACCTCGACTACCACGCTCCCACCCCATCATTCGTAGCCACCGACTTAATCCGAAGAGACCGCTCGCCCATTTCAATCGGTACTGGCACGGTCACCTGAGCTGGGCGGGTGAGGGCATCTCCCCTCTCCGGCGGTGGAGTAGAACCTGTCTCAATAATCCTCGTTCCAAAGTTCCATGTCATACGATGTGCCAGGTGCCGACGATGGAGGCGGTTTTCTGTTTCGGCATGGTCAATTACTCCCACCAGGGATCGATCCTTGTACCCAAAGTAGCGCCCTCTAGTGGAACTGTGATGAGCTGTGCAGGGCTTAGGTATCGGCGCAGAACCATGACCTCTAGCGAATTTGTTTCAGTTGTCGGTTGGTTTCTTCTAGATCGAAGTCTTCCGGATCAAACTCTCCCCCTACCCACTCCAGCATCGATTGGTGTTCAGGATGTTTCGGATTCTGAATGGCTTCGAGAAACTCGGCGTATCCCCAAATGCCACCACAATCCTCCGGGGGGCAGGCTCGTTTGCCTTTAAGGCAGGTGGGATAACGCACCTCTGGGTCAGGAGGTAGTACTTTTTCGACCAAAATCTCGTGCTCCCAGCTATCCCCCATATCGTAGAGGTAGTAAAACTTAAACTTTTCTCCCGGCACTACCTTGTTCAGCCGAACATTGCGCTCGCTGCGTATCTCCAAGTCATCAAAGTCGGGCATCGGCTGACCATAGGCCTGGCCGTGGATCTCAAATTCATGGAGGTGGCAGTCATACCAGCCCATGGCCAGCTGAATGGTTTGGTGGAGCTTACCCAGGGTCATGTCGCTCGGCACCTGCACTCGCCGCCAGATTGGGGGTTTGGAGCCTCTGAGGGTGATTTTGAGCTGATAGATGGCCGAGGTTGGTGTGGTTTTACGAGCCGCCATAGGGGATCATCGGGAAAATAGGATTCGGTGGTGATAGGTCGTGAGGGGGTGAGGGGGTGGGTCGGTGGGACAAATTCAAGTCAGGAGTCGGTACTTTTATTTTGAGCAGGGCCCTAACCTGCATCCTCCCTAGATGTCCCGCGGTGATTCC
>DVEE01000100.1 GCA_015295885.1 Leptolyngbyaceae cyanobacterium M65_K2018_010 | reverse complement strand
GGCCAGCCCCGACTGGGCCCCGCCCGTTCCGGCGACGAACTCAGCTACCACAGCTCCAATCAGAGCTAATCCCCCACTAATGCGGAGACCCGCTAAAAAGTAGGGCAGGCTGGTCGGCAGACGCAGGTAGTAGAGGGTTTGCCAACGGCTGGCTTGGTTGAGCTTGAACAGGTTCACCAGGGATGGATCGGTGCTGTTCAGTCCCAGAACCGTGTTGGAAACGATGGGAAAGAAGGCCACAATCCAGGCGCAGACCACCAGGGCGGCGAAGGTATTGTTTTTCAGCCAAATGATGATCAGAGGAGCGACCGCCACAATCGGGGTAGTTTGCAACAGTACGGCGTAGGGAAAGAAACTCCGCTCAATCCACTTGCTCTGGGCAAAGAGAATCGCCACTAGCAGGCCAGACAAAGTGGCCGCGACTAGGGCAGTGACGGCAATTTTCATCGTCATCCACCAGGCTGGCAAGAGCTGGGGCCCGTCCTGGATTAGGGTTTGCAAAATTAGCAGGGGGCCGGGCAGTAGGTAGGGGGGGGTGTTGGTGATGCGGACCGCCAGTTCCCAGCCAGTGAGCATGAGCAATCCAACCAGGATGGGCGCCAGCACGTCTGGGGAGAGCAGCGATTCTCTCAGGGACAGCCTGGCTAGGTGGGCTCCTTGAGGTCCTGCTTTAGGTTGTTCCTGGGCAGAAGACAGCATTGTTAAACGTCCTACAGGGCGATGGCCATGGATCCACCCATAGCCTCAGACAAGTGGTGGGAGACGGCTCGGCAGTAGTGGTTAAACTGACTGGAGGTACGGTAGTCGGGCTCGCGGGGGTGGGGGCTGTCGATGGCAATTTCCGCTACCACCCGCCCTGGTTGGGAGGCCATTACCACCACTCGATGGGCCAGATAGACGGCCTCGTAGACGCTATGGGTGACAAACAAGATGGTGAGCTGCCGCTGGTACTGGAGGTGGAGCAAGTCTTGATTGAGCTTGCCGCGGGTCATTTCATCTAGGGCACCAAAGGGTTCATCCATCAGCAGCACGTTGGGCCGGGTGACTAGGGCGCGAGCAATGGAGACCCGCATTTTCATGCCGCCCGAGAGTTCCCGGGGGTAGACTCGCTCAAACCCTTGTAACCCCACCTGGGCGATCGCCTCGGAAACTAGCTCCAGGGCCTGCCGTTTCGGCACCCCTGCCAGTTTGAGCGGTAACCGCACGTTGTCGATCACCGTGGCCCAGGGCATTAACGCCGCCTCTTGGAAAACGTAGGCCAACCGGTGTTGGCTGTGATTACCGCCCCAGGTTAATCGGCCCGTGGTCAGATCCCCCAGCCCAGATACAATCCGCAGCACCGTACTCTTGCCACAGCCCGACGGCCCTACCAAGCTGGTAATCGTACCAGGCTCCACGGTGAGATTGAAATCTTGCAAAGCCACGGTGCCGTTGGCATAGGTTTTGCCCACCTGCTCTAGAGTCAGAATCGGATGGTTCTCCATAGCGATCGGGGTTTATACAGTTGAGACCATCATCGGTCAAACATCTTGCCTAGAGGGTCGGTTGTGAACAATTCGTCGCCGGTTTTCAGCCCCAAGGCATGGGCCTTCCATAGCCTGGCGTTCTACCACAAGGACGCAAAGGGCAGGCTGAACCCAAGGGGATGACAACCCTAGACTCGGCTGCTGGAGCGATGGGCCGTGGACATTTTTTTCAGTTCTTCCTCATAAAAGGTCGGCCCTTTGTTAATAAATTCCAGGGTATAGGCGTCTTGGTAGGGTAGCCCCGCTGGGAACACGCCCAGGTCAGTCATGGTGTCGTAAATGAGTCGCCAGCGCTCGTCGGTCATGGCCCCAATGCCCAGGGTTTTGGCATCGCCGCTGGTAATAATGCCGTACTCTTTCAGCTTGGCCAAACCAAAGGCCAATTGCTCGTCGGTCATTTCCGGATTGTCTTGCTTAATCAATGCATTACCAGGGGCCGGATCGTCCAGATAGCTATACCAACCTTCGATGGAGGCATCCACAAACCGCTGCACCAGGTCTGGCTTGCCTGCCAAAATCTCGCGGCGGGTTTCAATGGTGGTGGTGTAGTTGGGATAGCCGTTGTCGGCCATGAGTAGAATAACGGGCTCAAAGCCCCCTTCTTTTTTAATAGCAAAGGGTTCGGAGGTGATGTAACCCTGCTGCACCAGGTTTTTATCGGCCACAAAGGGGCCCACGTTAAAGGTGTAAACGGCCATCTGAGAGTCATTGAGGCCATACTTGGCTTTAATGAAGGGCCAGAAGGTGGTGTGGGCGCTGGTGGAGAGCAGAATAGTCTTGCCCTTTAGGTCTTCAAAGGATTCAATACCCACGCCGGGGTGGGCCATCAACCCTTGGGGGTCTTTTTGGAAGATGGCCGCCACTGTCACCTTAGGCACACCCTCTTTAATTGAGTTAATGGCATCAATGGCGTAGCCCATCTTAAAGTCGAGGGTTCCTGCCATCAGCAGTTGATTGATGTTGACCTGGGGTCCGCCCATCCGAATGGTGACATCCAACCCGTGCTTTTTGTAAATGTCCGTAGCGACGGCCTGATAGAAGCCACCGTGCTCAGCCTGGGCAAACCAGCTTGTCCCAAAGGTAACGGCATCCAATGCCCCAGAATCCGCCGCCGATCCGGACTCAGCGGTGGGGGTGGGCTGAGAGCCACCGCCACAGGCCGCCATCACCCCTGCCCCTACTGCCAGGGAGCCGTAGCGCAGAAATCGGCGGCGATTGAGCCCTAGGGCAGCAAACTCTGAAACAGGCAAATAGGTCATGGTTAAAAAGCCCAATCCATCAAACAACAGAGGTATCCAATCCGCGACAGGCAGGCCAAGCTACCCAACCCCTATCTCAAGCCTAGTACCCGGAACTGGAAAGCCAGCCTATACTAGACATACAAAAACGAATACATTTTTGAATTCATTCTTGTATACAAAAGCAAGGTATCGGCTTGCCAGCGGCAATTCTGTG